>JAFTAB010000136.1 GCA_017458745.1 Schwartzia sp. (in: firmicutes)
AATCTCGTCCTTCAGCTCGGGACGCTCAATCGCCGCGAGGAAATCGTCAATGCCGCCCGCGATGAAAGCGCGGTCGTCATCGTCAAGCGCAAGGCAGCGTATATCGTCGGGGCAATCGTCAATCGCGCCGCGCACATAGACTATGCCGCCGACCATTCCGACGCACGCCCTCTCGCCGAGCACCGACGCGAAATCATCGCAGTCCACGCCGCAGACGACCGCGCGACCGCCGCCCATAAACTCGAAAGAGAACGAGCCGACATTTTTGAGCACCCAAAGCTCGGGCTCCTCGTAGAGCGGGTCGTGCTTCATTAGCGAGCCCGTGCGGGTTCCGGCTCTGCCGCCGATGTATATCTTTCCGCCGGCCGAGCAATGCCCGGCCGTGTCGCCCGCGTCCCCGCGCACCGTGATTATGCCGCCCGCGTTCAGCCAGCCCACGTCCGCCGACGCGGGGCCGTCGACTATTACCTCCGTGTTGTCGAGGCACATGGAGCCCACGCGCTGCCCCGGATTCGTCACATGGAAAGTCAGCTTTTTCCCCTCGGGATGCCACAGCGGGCCGCCGATATCATGCTGGCCGCTCGCCGCGATATCAAAATCCGACTCGCCGCCCGCGACGGCCGCCTCAATCTCCAGCAGCAGCTCCTGCGTTGACATGCGCTCATGCCCGCGCAATGTATCTATATGAAGCATAGTAATTTATCCTTTCCGTTATGATAATACCATTGCATTAAAACATATACATATAATGGTGTCACTAGCATACATATTGTATGCCGAGCTTGTCAGCTATCGGCTTGTCGGTCGAGACCAGCGCGTCGCTCCTGCCCACCGGCAGAGAGCTGTTGCCTATCGGCGCCATGAGCTTTCTGAGCTCCGCGTCAAAAGCCAGCACATAGTCAACGATTTTCTGCGCCCCCTTGTCTATGTCGAGCCTCTTCACGAGACGCGGATTCTGCGTGCAGATTCCCGTCGGGCACTTGCCCGTGTTGCACGAGTTGCATCTGCCCCTCTCATTGCCGACGCAGCCGAGCAGCTGAATGAGAATTTTGCCGCAGAAGACGCCATTCGCTCCGAGGCAAATCATCTTAAACGCGTCTGCTGCCGCGTTGCCCGTCATGCCGATGCCGCCGCCGCCGAAAAGAGGTATCTGCCCCTGAAGCCCCTGCTTCACCGCCGCAAGATAGCAATCGCGAATCTTTGACACCACGGGGTGACCAGTGTGGTCGAGCGAGACCTCATTGGCCGCGCCCGTTCCCCCCTGTATGCCGTCGAGGAAAAAGCCGCCGCAAATCTTGTACGGGTCGCGCATCAGATTATTATAGACGGCGACGGACGTCGACGACGCCGCGCACTTTATCGCGACCGGCACGCGGAACCCGAAAGCCGCGTTGAGCGAGAGATGCATCTTCTGCACTGACTCCTCGATAGAGTACAGCCCCTGATGGTTCGGAGGCGATGAGAGCGTCGCCTTTGGCACCCCGCGTATCGCCTGCACATGCTCGGCCACCTTCTCCGCCGGGAGCAGGCCGCCGTCGCCCGGCTTCGCGCCCTGCCCGATTTTTATGAGCACGCCGCCCGGGTCTGTTCTCATGCGCGGCATCGCCTTTATGATTCGATTCCATCCGAAATGACCCGACGCGATCTGTATAATGAAATATTTGAGATAATCCGACTCCATCAATTTGACGGGCATCCCGCCCTCGCCCGATGCCATCATCACGGGGAGACCGCATTTCTCATTGAGGTAAGCCGTCGCGAGCGCGACCGCCTCCCACGCGCGGGTCGAAAGCGCGCCTATGGACATATCCGAGAAAATCAGCGGGTAAATCCACTTCACTGGCGGCACGCGATGCTGCAATTTCAGGTGCCCGTCTGAGAGCGTCAGCGGCAGTTCCTTCGCCGAGAGCACTCGCCCGAACGGGGCGCGTATATCGAACGTATGACGCTGCGCGTCAAGAGCCGGGTCGGTCATCTGCGATATGCGCCCGACGATTATCTTGTCGAGCGTGCGCTGCGCGTTCAGATTAGTCCGCCCGCCGCGCTTTATCGGGCCGTCGTCGCGCCCCAGCAGAGTCTTTCTGCTGTCCTCGTTTCTCACGGGGCGTATGGCATCATTCGGGCACACGCGCTCGCACATCCCGCAGCCCCGGCACGCATCGGCGAGGCTCTTTTTCTGGCGCACCACGGTGAGCGCGACCTGCCTGTGCGATGGCGTCGGAACGTCGCCCTTTGACACGGTAATCGACTGCCGCCTGACGGCGAACTCTATCGCGCCAAAAGTACACGTCGCCACGCATGAGCCGCAGCGCGTGCAGCGAGTCGAATCGTATTCTATCCTCCACGGCAAATCATTCACCGCTACATCCTGTACCTTTACTGCTTCCATCTCGCAACCTCCAAGTCGTTGTCAATCATCACGACCTCGCGCTCATCCGGATATATGTCACGCGACGTGTCGCGGTCGGGCAGTATCTCATTCAGCCCGCACACCTCGGACGATATGGCGACCGTCTCATCATCGCCGCCCACTACGACGGGGCGCAGCTTCTTCGAGTCGCAGCACGTCATCATGCGCCCGTCCGGCAGCCCCGCGATCACGGTATTGGGCCCGTTGATTTCAAGATTAGCGAGCGACTGACGTATCGCGAGCAGCACGTCGCGATCCTCGCGCTCCTCGATCTCGGCGAAGGGGAGCGGCGTTATGACATGCTTGTAGTAGCCTATGGGCCACTTCAGCTCGTGAAGGACATAGTGCAGCGTGTAAAGGAAATTCTGCGAGTCCGACTCGAACCCGATATAACCGCGATGAAGCGACTTCTGGAACTCCTTGTTCTTAGTGTAAAAAGTATTCTCACCGTTGGCGCAGAGAGTGTAACCCTGAAGGAAAAATGGGTGTGCGGCGTAGCGCACTATGTCGTAATTAGTATTCTGGCGGCACTGCGCGATGATATTCTTCGCGACGAGCATACCGCTGTCGTCCCACAGCCTGAAATACGTCGCGATGTCACGCGGGTCGCCTATCTCCTTCAGCGTCAGGACATCGGGCCAAAAAGAGTAGACGTAGCCCTCGCCCGACTCCTCCAGCAGCTTCCTGAGGGCAAGCCTAGTGTCGAGCAGCAGCTCCTCGCGCTCCTCCTTCGTGTCAATGTGCTCAGGATAATCGTAATTGCGAAAGATATAGTACGGCATCTTCCTGATGTCGAGATTGGGCTTCTTGTCGGGGATAGGGATCCACTCCGCGAGCTGATTGAAATTGTGGCTGTCCATGTAGTCCTCGACGATGTGCGCCCCCTGCTGGGTACACGCGAGCGACAAGAGCGGCTTGTCCTTGTACACCGAGAAAATCCCATAAAGATCCTGCATCACCATCGCGAACCCCGAGTTGTCATGCCCCTCCTGCTGCGGCAGCATCAAGTGGAGTGCCCTTGACGGATGCACCGGCTCCTTGCTCTTGATCGCACCAATACGACACATATTCTTCTCCCCCTCATTCAAATGCGGAACGCACGAAAAATAATATTCTCATGCTCCGATGAAGCATACATCTATATATTGTTTGTAAGCATGTACAATTATAAAAATTCACATTTTCCATGTCAATACTTCTGACCTCGTCTGTTTTCTGAAAAAGAAACAATACGCTTTCGCTTCATTCGCCGACCGGCAAAGCAAATGAATAATATCTCAATTAATGGATTTTTATGCAATAAATTTGCAAGAAAAATAATAGCCGCAAGAAAAATAAAAATGTGCCTTGATTGGAAAATTCAAGGCACACCCTTTGCAGATTGTATTGAATTGTTTTGCGTATGCAATGTGCAGGCGCAAAGCCGCAAAAAAATGAAGTATACATAATACAACATGGAAAAATGCCATGAGATTTGACTCATACGAGGTCAAATATTATTTGAAAAAAAGTTCTCTGCCACCAATGGATGAGCAGAGAACCTCTTTGCCAATATTGATATTACTCGTCAAGCATTGAAGCCGCCGTCGCCGAGACTTCCTCGCACTGGGCGGACACCTCCTGGGTTGCCGCAGAAATTTGCTGGATGAAGTCATTGATGGCCTTGACCTCTACGTCCATGCGGTCAGTGGCCTCCGTCATGTCTTTCACGCCGTCCGCTGCCGCTTGCTGGCTCTTCTGGGTTTCCAGCACCGTCTCATTGGACGCCTGTGCGAGCTTCCTGACTTCCTCCGCCACCACGGCGAAGCCTCGCCCCGCGTCCCCTGCGTGAGCCGCCTCGATGGCGGCGTTCAGCGC
>JAFTAB010000137.1 GCA_017458745.1 Schwartzia sp. (in: firmicutes)
ACGCCAAGCTGCTTTGCCGCATATCGGGCGGAAATACATCCCTGCTTCCATTTTTCATACAAGTTTGAAAATGCGACAGGCGGATTCTTTGTCGGTCTCCCGAATTTCACTCCCTTTGCTTTTGCAGCGGCAATTCCTTCGGCCTGCCGCTGATGATTCGCCTCGCGCTCCGACTGCGCGAAGTAGGACATCACTACAAATACCAAATCGGCCACAAGCGAACCCATCAGGTCTCGCTTGCCGCGCGTGTCAAGAATCGGCGTGTCGATTACAAAAATATCCACTTGCATCGTCTTGGTAAGGAGCCGCCATTGGTCGGTCATCTCCGCATAGTTGCGCCCCAGCCGATCCACGCTTTTCACCACGAGCAAATCATCCGGGCGGAGCGTTTCCAACAGCCGTTTCCACGCTGGACGCTCAAAATCCTTGCCAGACATCCGATCCACGAACACGTTCTCCGGCGGAACCCCGAAAGTATCCAACGCAATGCGCTGCCTGTCGTCGTGCTGCTCCTTCGTAGATACTCGAATGTACCCATACATTTTGTTTTCCATATTGATTTCCTCCATTCATGTAGATTGTGAATCCATACACATTGTAGTGAGGAATTTTTTTAACTGTGTACCCCCGCTTTGGGGACAATCTTAAAATTTGGCTCCTTCCTATTGGACAACTGCATAGTAAGCCACCTGTTTATTGGACAGAGGAAATAGACAAAATCAATACATTTTAATAAAGGCAAACAGCAAACAAAAAACCTCGACCGTCCTTGATATAAAGGACTTCGAGGTTTTTTCGGATATTGGGAAAGGTGCCGACCGGACGAAATAAACTCAACTTGACGGAATTTGACCGTCCCGTTGCTCAAAGGGGTTGCATATTGGAAAATCATCCGTGATACCTTGAAAATGTCATACGCAAATCAAATAATGACTATTGGCAGGTTTCGTGTGAGCCTGCCTTTTTTTGATATTCTTTTTGGTCGTTCCCCTTCGGGGCGTACTTTCGTGAATATCGCATGTACCTATTTCAGTTGCGTTGCACATTATCCCCGTATATAGTTTTGAAATCATTCCGCATTGAAATGCCGTGCCAGCCATTTTCCTCAGCAAGCTTGCGACACTTCTCAGCCTTGGCCGTATCTCCAAGTTCTCTCTCCAGGTCATCACACAGAACGAAGAAGGCGGCACTTTTATACTTGTTTCCTGTAATGGTGTAATTCAGCATACTGGCATCATCCTTGGAATTTCCAAAAGCCAGCACGGGCTGTCTCCCTATTTCCCTGAAAATATTCACTACCTTGTTCATCTGCAAATTCTTGTTAATAAACTGCCCGCGCACAAGATGGTCATCATTGCGGTAGATATACTTCAATCCATCAGCGCCGTCCTGATGAGCCGCTAAAATTTCATTGTCCATACCGATAATGTGTTCCCTCGGTATGTTCAACAAATCAGAAACCAGAAGGCGCACTAGCTGGCGCTCGCTGCCGGACACAATATAAACCTGAAAATCATTGGCCTGCAGGTACTTTATTACCTCCACCATGGGCATGTAAAAAGCCTCGCCCCAGACCATGTTGCTCAGCCCATCCACCGACTTTTTCATGAAATTTTGCACATAGGCATCGTACTCAGGATAAGTCATGCCAGCAAAAATAGATGCGAAATGGGGACTGCTGCTGCCCTTTGGCTTTTCTCCTGTCTTATTGTTCTTGAGCCATGTTTCCAGCTCAGTGGCAAAATTTTTATCCTCTGCCGAAGGGATATAGCCGTCATCGTGAAGCGTGCGGTCAATAATCAGCATTTGTCCGAAATAATAGGGAGCTGTCTCGCAGAGGATTGTGCCATCCATATCAAAGACAGCAATTCTATCCTCCAATGGAATATAGTTTGCGCTCTTTTTGTTTGTGACATCCTTCACATAGCTGATCAAAGCCTGATAAGAAGCAGCCTCTTTCTGCCAGTATTTGAAATTGCTACCTTGTTTGTTCACAGAAATCTGGCTAATTTCAGTGCGTGATGCCGCCTCTGCTCCATACACGCAGCTAAAGCTGACTGCTAAAGACAGCGCACATGCCAAGACTGTTTTCTGCATAGATTTCATATCATTATCTCCTCAAAAACAAATTGCCCGACAATATCCCTTATGTTTTCGATGTGCTGACAGGGCTTTCCTGCTATTTTCGGGCGTTCCCTTCGGGGCGGGCTTTCTTGAATGGATCCGGCAAGCTGTCTCTACCCCTCGGGATTCAATCCCTCTATGACAATCTCATCTTGAAATCATCATAGCAAAATGACTTCACTGTTTTCCATTCATCATTTTCCACGGCGATGATGGAGGGCAAATTCATTCCGTTAAATGTATTGTTTTTTACCATCGAGTATATCGCCATGTCGCCGAATACGAGACGACTGCCGACGCGCAGAGGCTCATCGAAGGAATAATCGCCAATGATGTCACCCGCCAAGCAGGTGGGGCCTCCCAGCCTGTAATCATATTTTTTCTCGCCCGGCTCGCCTGCTCCGTATAGCGGGGGGCGATACGGCATCTCAATGACATCGGGCATATGACATGCCGCCGAAACATCGAGCACCGCCACGGGCAACGAATCAGTTTCAATTATATCCAGCACAGTCGTCACGAGGTCACCGGCATGGTATGCCACCGCCTCGCCCGGCTCAATATAAACCTCAAGCCCGTATCGCTCTTTCATACGGCAAATACATTTTTCAAGCAGGCCAATATCATAACCGTCTTTCGTGATATGATGGCCGCCTCCGAAATTCACCCATTTCATGTCGCAAAGATAACTGCCAAACTTTTCCTCAAAAGCCTCAAGTGTCTCCGCCAAAGGCTCAGCTCCCTGCTCGCAAAGCGAATGAAAATGAAGACCGCTTATGCCGCGAAGAGCGTCAGGATTATCAGCCAACGCTTTATCGAAATCACTCGCACGTATCCCAAGGCGCGAGCCTTCCCCGCATGGGTCATAAATAGGCGTATCCTGCGTCGAATGTTCGGGATTTACTCTGAGCCCGCAAGTGCAGCCATTCGCCTTTGCAAGATCGCGATACTTTGCCCACTGCGAAAATGAATTAAATATCACATGATCCGCCGCGCGCGCAATCTCGTCAAACTCATCGTCGCGATACGCGGGCGAAAACACATGCACCTCGCCGCTCATTTTTTCGCGCCCCAGCCGAGCCTCATGAAGGCCGCTGGCAGTCGTGCCGTCAAGATATTTTCCAATCAGCGGATAAAAATGAAACATTGAAAAGGCTTTCTGCGCAAGAAGAATTTTCGCTCCGGTATCTTTTTTTACCTTTTCAAGAATTTCAAGATTGTATTTTAATCGCAGTTCATCGACGACATACGATGGCGTAGGTGCCTCGTTGAGGACTTTCCGCATCGCCGTGCGCATCGCGAGCCTGTCCTGCGAGCATAGAGCCTCGCTCATCATTCCACAAGAGCCGGGGTACGGCTTTCCTTCCATGGCAGTCCCCACTTATTCAGCTCATCCATGAATGGATCGGGGTCAAACTCCTCGATGTTGAAAACGCCGGGGCCTTTCCAAATTCCCTTCATCACCATCTCCGTGCCTATCATGGCCGGCACGCCTGTCGTGTATGATATTGCCTGTGAGCCGACCTCGCGATAACATTCCTGATGGTCGCAGACATTGTAGAGATAATACGTCTTTTCCTTTCCGTCCTTATTGCCCTTGAAAATGCAGCCGATATTTGTTTTGCCCTTAGTGCGGGGGCCAAGGCTCGCCGGGTCGGGCAGCACAGCCTTAAGGAATTGCAAAGGAATAATTTTATGTCCCTCAAAATCAATCGGCTCAATAGATGTCATGCCGACATTTTCAAGGCAACGCAAATGAGTCAAATAGCTCTCGCCGAAAGTCATGAAAAACCTTATGCGCTTTATGCCGGGGATATTGAGCGCAAGCGACTCTATTTCCTCGTGATGGAGCAAATACATATCCTTCGGCCCAATCTCCGGGAAATCATAAACGCGCTTTATCTCCATCGGCTCTGTATATACCCACTTGCCGTCTTCCCAATAGCTCCCCTTTGCCGAGACCTCGCGGATATTTATCTCGGGGTTGAAATTCGTCGCAAAAGGATAGCCATGGTCACCGGCATTGCAGTCGAGAATATCAATATAATTTATCTCATCAAATTCATGCTTCAATGCGTATGCCGAGAAAACGCTTGTCACTCCGGGGTCAAATCCCGAGCCGAGCAATGCGGTGATGCCGGCATTTTTATATTTGTCGCGATACGCCCATTGCCATTTGTACTCAAAATGCGCCGTGTCGGGCGGCTCATAGTTCGCAGTATCGACATAGTTCACC
Organism: Schwartzia sp. (in: firmicutes); assembly: GCA_017458745.1. Taxonomy (GTDB): domain Bacteria; phylum Bacillota; class Negativicutes; order Selenomonadales; family Selenomonadaceae; genus RUG024. The sequence goes on from JAFTAB010000137.1 coordinate 4,361, forward strand.
CTCGCGGCAAGGCAGGCATCCATAATATGCAGATCCTGATAAGGGAGCGCAAGATTGAGCACAACGTCAGGCTTAAATTTCTCTATTAGCTCGGTAAGCTCCGCGACATTATCGGCGTCAACCTGCGCCGTCTGAATTTTCGTTTTGCCGCCGCTCAATTTGTCCCTCAAAGCGTCGCATTTCGATTTCGTGCGCGAAGCAATCATTATCTCGCTGAAAGCATCGCTGTTCTGGCAGCATTTATGTATCGCGACGCTCGCGACGCCGCCGCACCCGATAATCATAGCCTTTCCCATTTCTTATTCCTCCTATACCATTTCCGGCCTGATAAATGGCCTCTCAAAGCACAAAAGCATCTCCCGCAATATCTTTAACGCCGTCGCTGTCGATGCGCCGCTTTGGTCAAGCGGCGGCGAAAGCTCCACTATGTCGCAGCCGACAATCATCGAATTTTTTATCACCTTCAGCGCGGCATCGAGCAGCTCGCCGAAAGTCACGCCTCCGGCCTCCGATGTTCCCGTGCCCGGGAAACAGGAAGGATCGAGCACGTCAAGGTCTATAGTGAAATAAACCGGTCTGTCATTAAGCCTTGCAAGCGCATCGCCAAGCCCCTCGAAATTGAACTTGACAAGATGCGTGTGCTCGCTCGCCCAGTAAAACTCCTCCCGCTCGCCGCTGCGTATGCCGAACTGGTAAATCCTCCCGTCGCCCAGCTCGTCCCATATGCGCCGCATCACCGTCGCGTGCGACAGCCTCGCATCGAGATACTCATCGCGCAAATCTGTATGCGCGTCAAAATGAATCACGCACAGGTCACGATACTTCTCATGCGCCGCGATGACGGCCGGCAACGTCACGAGATGCTCGCCGCCAATCAAAAACGGCAGCTTGTGGTCATCGAGAACCCCCCTAGCGAAATCGTGAATATCTGATAACGCTTTTTCGATGTTGCCAAAAGAAAGCTCCAAATCGCCGCCGTCGAAAACAGCCGCGTCCTCCATGTCGAGGTCTTGGTACGGGCTATATGTTTCAAGCCCGTATGACTCGGCTCTCATCACGCGGCTTGCAAATCTAGTCCCGGGGCGATAAGATGTCGTCGAATCAAACGGTGCCCCATAAAGCACGATTCGCGAGGACTCGTAGTCCGCATCGCAGCCCAAAAAAGTCTCGACATTTTTCTCACGACGCATTGTGCTCGACCTCCCTCAGCATTTCCTCGACGTATGTAGGCAATGCAAATGACGCGGCATGCAGCTTCACATTATAATATCGCGTCTTCAAATTAAGCCTTTCCCATCTCTTGAAATCCACATTCTTATATGGGTGATACTTTTTTGACGCAAATCCGAACAGCCAATGCCCCGACGGATAAGTCGGTATGTGTACCTCGTACACGCGGGAAATCGGGAAAGACTGCACTATGCGCTCATGCGCTCTTTGCATCGCATAAGCGGTATCAGTATAAAAAGGGCTCTCATGCTGATTCACCATGATGCCGTCCTCTTTGAGCGCGCGATAACAATTACCGTAAAACTCCCGCGTGAAAAGCCCCTCTCCCGGGCCAAACGGGTCTGTCGAATCAACTATTATAACGTCATACTCATTTTCGTGATGACGAATAAATTTCAGCCCGTCCTCATAATGCTTCTTCACGCGCGGGTCGTCCAGCCTCGATGCTGTGCTCGGCAGATACTTTTGACATGCCGTCACGACATCCTCATCAATTTCCACCAAGTCAATGTTTTTGATGGAATCATATCGCGCGAGCTCGCGCACCGTCCCGCCGTCGCCGCCGCCTATCACCAGCACATTCTCCGCTTCAGGGTGAACGCACATCGGCACATGGACGATCATCTCATGGTACATGTATTCATCTTTTTCGGTCAGCATCGTGTACCCGTCAAGCGTCAGGACACGACCAAATTCCAATGAGTCAAATATATCAATGCGCTGAAATTCACTTTGCTTTGTGAAAATCAATTTATCGACCTTCATCGAAAATCGAGCGTTTTTCGTGTGATTCTCGGTGAACCATAAATCCACGGCCATCACTCCCCCTTCATCACATTCAATTTCTCAATGTTCATATCCTCAGGCCCCGTCATTGAGCAGCCCTTCTTTTTCGCGTATCTTATGTACCTCAGTATATCGGGCGTGACAAGCTCGCCGGGAGCAAGTATGGGAATACCCGGCGGATAGCACATGACAAATTCCCCCGCCACTCGCCCGGCTGTATCGCCAATAGGCAGCGACTCCTTGTCGGCATAAAAAGCCTCCTGAGGAGCGCACACGACCTCGGGATTAATATACTCGGCCTCAAGCATCCCCGTCCTGTCCTTCCTGTAATTTCTCCTTATCTCGGACAGCGCGGCGACAAGCCTCTCCGTGTCCTTCGGCCTGTCGCCGACCGACACATACGCCAAAAGATTGGCAATATCGCCAAATTCCGTCTGTATGTCGTAATCATCGCGGAGAATATCATAGACCTCGATTCCCGCGAGTCCAATCGGCCTTGTAAAAACAGAGAGCTTTGTGACATCGAAATCATAAATCGCGTCATTATCAATCAGTTCACGGGAATAAGCATAATAATCGCCTATCGCGTTTATCTCATCTCTGGCGTACTCCACCAAGTCAATCACCTTGTCGAAAATCTCTTTGCCGTGGAGCGCAAGCCGCCTACGCGAAATGTCGAGGCTCACCATGAGCAGATATGACGCGCTCGTAGTCTGAGTAAGATTTATTATCTGATTGACATGGCCATCGGAGACAGTGTCCGCTGTGAGCAAAAGCGAGCTCTGCGTGAGCGAGCCTCCCGACTTGTGCATCGACAGCGCCGCCATGTCGGCCCCGGCAGCCATCGCGGCCATCGGCAGACCGTCATTGAAATAAAAATGCGTGCCATGCGCCTCGTCAGCCAAAAGCAGCATCCCATGCTCATGCGCCAGCCGCGCTATCTCCTTTATGTTTGAGCAAATCCCATAATATGTGGGATTATTCACAAAAACAGCCTTCGCCTCCGGGTTATTCTCGATTGCCTCCCTCACGGCGTCGAGGCGCATCCCAAGAGATATGCCAAGGCTCTTGTCCATCTCGGGATTCACATACACGGGCACCGCGCCGCAAAGTATCATGGCATTTATGACGCTCCTGTGGACATTGCGCGGCAATATTATTTTTTCGCCGCGTTTGAGCGCGGTGAGGATCATCGCCTGCACTGCCGAGGTCGTGCCGCCAATCATAAAAAAGGCGTGCGCCGCGCCGAACGCCTCGGCCGCAAGCTGCTCCGCCTCGCGAATAACGGAAACCGGGTGACAGAGATTATCCAGCATCTTCATCGAATTAACGTCCACGGAGAGGCACTGCTCTCCAAGGAACTCCGTCAGCTCAGGATTTCCTCGGCCGCGCTTGTGACCGGGAACATCAAAAGGCACAAGCCGCCGTCTTTTCATTTTTTGCAATGCCTCAAGTACAGGGGCATCATCCTGCGATAAAATATGGTTCAATTTGTAAAGATTTCCCCTTTACCCAAAAATATTCTGACCGCTGTAAATCTCTATCATCTCGCGGCGCAAGCTGTCGCTGATTGCCAGCCGTGTCTTCGGAGGTATCTCATATATGTCGGTATTGAAAAGATAATTCTTCAAGTCGATTTCTTTTATCAGCATTCTCGTGTGGAACAAATTGGCCTGATACACGTTTATATCCACCGCGTCATAAAAATCGAGCGTCTCCTGCTTTATGTAGTCCTGTATGCTCGTAATCTTGTGATCCATGAACAGCTTCTTGCCCGATATGTCACGGGTAAACCCGCGCACACGGTAATCCATGGTGATAATATCGGAATCAAAATTGCTGATCAGATAATCAAGAGTTTTAAGAGGCGTTATCTCGCCGCACGTCGCGACATCAATATCCACGCGAAACGTCGCGATGCTCGTGTCGGGATGATACTCAGGATAAGTATGAACCGTCACATGGCTTTTATCGAGATGCGCCACTATCTCGTCGCCCTGAACCTGCCTCATGTCGCGCGGCTGCTTGGTGCCCTTTATAGCTGCGGACTCCTCGGCCACAAGCAAAGTCACGGACGCGCCCTGCGGGTCATAATCCTGCTTCGCGATGTTGAGAATCTTTGCGCCAATCATCTCGGTAACACGAGAGAGGATATTCGTGAGTCGTTCCGAATTATACTGCGAGTCAATATACTTTATATAGTCTTGCTGCTCACGAGATGATTTCGCATAGCAAATATCGTATATATTAAAGCTGAGCGACTTTGTCAAATTGTTGAAGCCATACAGCTTGAGTTTTTCCTCCACGCTTTTGATCCTCCTTCGGGCTTGGCATTGTCATCTAAATATCGTCAAATCATTGCGCGATTCCCGCGTTCAAAGTCTATCATTTTTACTCTTTTTTATCAACTTTTTTTGAGCGCATGATACAAATTTTATGCTCTGCCGATTGCATAGCCCAATGATGGCACGGTCTGCCTTGTCCTCCTCGAAGGTCGCGATATAGAGGATGGGAAATCCCGCGTCCATATAGAGTATCATGCGCTCCGACAATGGTTTCACAATGCTTGCCTCCTTTGGATTTTCTTGCTTTTTCGACATTTTTGCTTTATGATATACTTACAGAAACAGATGGGGGTGTTCGTCATGTTGGTGGAAGTTATGGACAGGGGGCAGATTGCTTTGCCGCCTGCCCTTATGAATCAAATGGAATGGAAGACAGGAGATAAATTGAACGTTTTTGTGGAAAGCGGACGGCTTTGCATGGAGAGCGTTGAAAGCGCAAGCTCCGCTCGTGTTTCGGACGATCCGTTTTTGAGCGAGAAGAACCAACGGCACCTGATGGCGTCCATTCGGGACTTGGAGGCAGGACGCGGAGATGAGCATGAGCTGATTGATGCGTAAAATATGGTCGGGGCGCTCTTGGGATGAATACCTTTCATGGCAGTCTGAAGACAGGAAAACGCTTCGCCGCATCAACGACATTATCAAAGATATTGAGCGCAACGGATGCATGAAGGGGATTGGAAAGCCCGAACGATTGTCGCATGATTTGTCCGGTTGGTACAGCCAACGGATTGACGAGAAAAATCGGTTAGTTTATCGAATGACGGACGACGGAGCATTGGAAATTTCCCAATGCAAGAATCACTATGATGATTGATAGAATTATCCTGACCATCGCGTCGGCACGGCACTTTTGCCGTGCCGACGTTTTCTGATTGGGGCGAGACAGTTATTTCTTGCTGAACAATATCTTCATATTGACAAAAAACAAGTGGTTTCAGCCTATGTAACCCCTGTGAAAGCTTGATTTGTTTCCAAAAGTCGGATAGGAGGCAGTAATTGGCCGCCGTCCTCTCACACCACCGCGTGCACGCAAAAAAATCGACTCATTCAGCTCCCACTGAATGAGTCGATTTTCCCCGATGCTCGTTAGCATCGAATATAATCACTTTGCATTATTCATTTACGGCAGAGCCTTGAATTGATTGAAAGGCCAAAAGACCAAAATCGCCTTCCCTTTTATAAGGTCGTACGGTACAAATCCCACATCCGCGAATCGGCTGTCCTCCGAATTATTTCGATTGTCGCCCATGACGAATATATGCCCCTCGGGCACAGTCGCCAAAGGATAATTCCCTCGCGTCTTGCTCAAAATATAAGGCTCGCTCTTCAAAGTGCCATTCACGAAAACGTTGCCATCCTTTATTTCTATCGTGTCACCCGGGACGGCGATAACCCGCTTTATGAAGTCGCGGCTCGGATCGCGCGGATAGCGGAACACCAATATCTCCCCGCGCTCCGGCTCACGAAAACGATAAATGAATTTATTGACGACGAGTCTCTCCGCGCTCTGAAGCGTCGGCCTCATGGACGGCCCGTCGACCAGATAAAGCTCCACGATGAAATATCGAATGAGAAATGCCAACACGACAGCGACAAGTATCGAGACAATCCAGTCCTTTATCTCCTCGCCCGTACTACTGCTCATAGACTTACCTCCTCGCAAAAAGAAAAGGGACTGACGCGCAGTCCCTTCTTTTCATTTTCGGTTTCAGCGACGCTCCTTTATGCGAGCCGCTTTGCCTGTGAGACCGCGCAGATAATAAAGTTTCGCACGGCGTACCTTTCCACGCTTCAAGACATCAATTTTCTCGATACGCGGGGAATGCACAGGGAAAAGGCGCTCCACGCCAATGCCGTATGAGATGCGGCGCACCACGAAGCTCTCTCTGACGCCCACACCCTGACGAGCAATCACGACACCCTCAAACATCTGAATACGCTCACGCGTGCCCTCAACAATTTTGCAATGGACGCGAACCGTGTCCCCGGGACGAAACTCCGGGATGTCCGAGCGAAGCTGCTCCTTCTCAAGTTCCTCAATGATGTTCATTATTCTTTTCCTCCTATTTCCCAGACGTTCGTGGCAGGCTCATGCCCATCCAGAGGACCGTCCACATACCGGGATATATTAACATAAAAAATCAATCAACGCAATACATTAAAAAAATTTTATACCATTCACGTTTTTCGCACGGCAAAAAAATTGTACACGGCCCTCGCGGCGGCTTTTGTCATTTTCGGGACAGCGCAAAGTTCATCCTCGCCTGCCGCCTTGATTTTTTCGAGGCTGCCGAAATGCTCGAAAAGCGATTTCCTCCTATTTGGGCCTATGCCCTCGATGTTGTCAAGGACGGAGACGAGATTTCGCTTTTCTCTCAGCTTTCGATGATAGGTAATGGCGAATCTATGCGCCTCGTCGCGTATCCGCTGCATCAGGAAAAGCGCCTGACTGTGACGCGGCAAAATCACGGGGTCGCTTTCCCCCTCGACAAAAATCCATTCAAACTGCTTTGCAAGTCCTACGACAGGCACATCAGTATGCCCCGCCCCGCGTATAATCTCCAGAGCAGAGCTGAGTTGTCCCTTGCCGCCGTCTATCACGATGAGGTCGGGCATATTTTCGACGGTTTTCTTTCCGTAGCGGCGGGTTGTCACCTCTCGCATGGACAGGAAATCATCGGGCTTTCCCTCCGTGCTTTTTATTTTGAATCGGCGATAGTCGGATTTTTTTGCGACTCCGCCCTCAAAGACCACCATTGAGGCGACCGTCTCAGACCCCTGTATATGGGAAATATCAAAGCACTCCATCCTGTATGGCAATTCCTTAAGGCCGAGATATTTTTGCAATTCCCTGACAGCTCCCATTGTCTGCTCCTCGCTTGCTTTAAGCCTTGCCGCCTCATCATGCAAATATTTTTTTGCGTTTTCCTCGGCCATTAAAACGATGTCCCTTTTTAGCCCGCGCTGTGGCACAATGACTTGAACCTTTGAGCCTTTGATCTCGGTGAGCCATATTTCGATTATGCCGGATTCACATTCAAAAGGAAGCAGCACTTCCTCCGGCAAAAATGCCGCCCGCGAATAATATTGCTTCAAAAAAGCGGAAAGTATATCATCGTCTCTTTCATCTTCGCCGCCTGACAGCATGAAATGCTCTCGCCCGGTCATCTTGCCTGCCCTGATAAAAAATACCATCACGCATATTCCCGCATCAGTCCGCGCTATACCTATCACGTCTTGGTCGCCCGAGCCCGTGACCACGTTCTGGCGCTCGGCTACCTTGCGCACTGCCTTCAGCTGGTCGCGCAGCTTGGCCGCCGACTCAAATCTTAGCCCCGCAGCCGCTTCGTTCATACGAGTTTCCAGCATCTTCTCGACGTCCGAGGTCCTGCCCTCCAGATACAGGCATACCGCCTTCGCCATTTCCATATACTCGTCGCGGCTGTATTTCCCTGCGCACGGCGCAACGCATCGCTTTATATGGTACTCCAGGCACGGCCTGTCAACATTCATGTTCTTGCATGTGCGCATGGGAAACAAACGCTGAAGGAGCTTCAGGCTCTCCCTCAGTGCCCCGACATTCGCATACGGGCCAAAATACTTTGCGCCGTCACGCAGTATCCGCCTCGTAATAACCACGCGCGGATAATCCTCTGCCATCGTCACCTTGACATAGGGATATGTCTTGTCGTCCTTCAAGCGGATATTATAATACGGCCTAAATTTTTTTATGAGATTTGCCTCAAGAATCAGTGCCTCCACCTCAGAGCGCGTGAGTATGGTCTCAAAATCCGCTATCTTTGCGACCATGGCCTGCACCTTAGGCGGATGATTTTTGCTGCTTTGGAAATACTGCCGAACTCGATTTTTGAGCACTACCGCTTTGCCGACATAAATCACTTTGCCCTGCTCATTCTTCATGATATATACGCCGGGAGAATCCGACAACAGGGCGAGCTTCTCTGCCACGATGTTTGTCATGCCGTCTCACCTGCTAATTTCCTTTTAGGCAATTTTTCTTTTAGCATGGGCTTCAAATATTTCCCCGTGTATGATTTTTTTATCTTCACGATTTCCTCGGGTGTCCCCTTTGCCACTATCGTTCCGCCCGCGTCTCCGCCCTCCGGGCCGAGGTCAATAATGTAGTCCGCTGTCTTTATAACGTCAAGATTATGCTCGATAACGATGACCGTGTCGCCGCCGTCCACTAAGCGATGAAGTATGGCCAGCAGTCTCTCGATGTCGGCAGTGTGCAGTCCCGTCGTAGGCTCGTCAAGAATATAAAGTGTCTTTCCCGTGGAGCGACGCGACAGCTCCGTGGCGAGTTTGACGCGCTGCGCCTCGCCGCCCGACAGCGTGGTCGCCGGCTGGCCGAGTTTCACATACCCGAGCCCCACGTCCTTTATGACCTGCAATTTGTTCGCGACCCTTGGCACATTTTGAAAGAAATCAACCGCCTCGTCGATTGTCATGTTTAGGACATCATCAATAGTCTTGCCCTTGTATTTCACCTCAAGCGTCTCTCTGTTATACCGCGCCCCGTGGCATACCTCGCACGGGACATACACATCAGGCAAAAAGTGCATCTCAATCTTTATGATGCCGTCGCCTTTGCACGCCTCGCATCTCCCCCCGCGCACATTGAAGCTGAATCTCCCTGCCTTGTAGCCGCGCACCTGCGCCTCGCTCGTCATAGCGAAAAGCTGGCGAATTATATCAAATACCCCCGTGTATGTCGCGGGATTAGAGCGAGGCGTCCTGCCGATTGGCGACTGGTCAATATCAATTATCTTGTCAATATTTTCAAGACCCAATATTTTTTTGTGAGCGCCCGGCTTGCCTTTCGCATGATAAAGCCTCGCCGCGATTCCCTTGTAAAGCACCTCATTGACCAACGTGGATTTGCCGGAGCCGGACACGCCGGTAACGAGCACAAGAACCCCGAGAGGAAATTTCACGCTTAGATTTTTCAGATTGTTCTCGGCTGCGCCGACGACCTCGATGAATTTCCCGTTGCCCTTTCGCCGCTCCCGAGGCACGGGGATATATCTTTTTCGCGAGAGATATTGCCCCGTCACAGACTCCGGCACGCCCTTTATCTCATCAGCGGTGCCCTGCGCCACGACCTCGCCGCCATGCTCGCCGGCACCGGGCCCCATGTCAATAATCTCATCGGCAGCATACATAGTGTCCTCGTCATGCTCCACGACGATCAATGTATTTCCGAGATCCCGCAGTCTTTTTAGCGCCGCCAGAAGCTGATCATTGTCACGCTGATGCAGCCCGATGCTCGGCTCATCCAGAATGTAAAGCACGCCAACCAGACCGGAGCCAATCTGAGTCGCCAGCCTTATGCGCTGCGCCTCCCCGCCCGAGAGCGTGCCTGCCGCGCGCGAGAGCGTCAAATAGTCGAGCCCCACATGAATCAGGAAGCCAAGTCTCGCGTGTATCTCTTTTAAAATCTGCGCTGAAATCTTTTTTTCGCGCTCCGTCAGTTCAAGCGAGCCAAAAAATTTTTCACATTCGCGAATCGTCATTCTTGCCACATCATAAATGCTCTTGTCGCCAACAGTCACCGCGAGAACCTCCGGCTTCAGCCGCGCCCCGTTGCACTCGCCGCACGGCTCAATAGTCATGAAATTCTCATAAAACTCGCGCATAGTGTCAGAATCCGCCTCACGGTAGCGACGCGACAAAAGGGGCATCACTCCCTCAAACGCGCTCTTATGGATACGGTACTCGCCAAACATATTAGTATATCCAAATTCATATTCCTCGTCGCCCGAGCCGTAAAGAAGAAGCTCCCTCACCTTCTTTTTGACATCAGACCATTTTGAGTCAAGTGTGTATTTATATTTTTTCAGCAATGACTCTATTTGGCACATAGAATAAGAAGCCGGATTTTTCGACAGGGGCGCGAACACGCCCTCCGCAAACGATAAATCGGGATCTGGCATCACAAGCGACAAGTCAAACTCCATGTGGCTGCCGATGCCGTCGCAGGCGGGGCATGCCCCGTACGGATTGTTGAACGAGAACATACGAGGCGCAAGCTCCGGCAGGCTGACGCCGCAATCAACGCAGGCAAAATTCTGACTGAACATCAATGTCTCTCCGTCGACAATCTGCACGTACACGACTCCGCCGCCGAGCTTCGCGGCTGTCTCCAGCGAGTCGGCAAGCCGCTGATTCATTCCCTCGCGCACTATAAGGCGGTCAACCACCACCTCCACCGTATGCTTTTTATTTTTATCCAGCGTTATCTCATCGCCGAGGTCATAGACCTCGCCGTCTATTCTCACCCGCGCATATCCCTCGCGCCTTATATGCTCAAGCATTTTCTCATGACGGCCTTTTTTCCCCCTGACGACTTGAGCCAATATCAGCAGCCTTGTTTTTTCCGGCAACTCCGCTATCCTGTCAACCATCTGGTCAATCGTTTGCTGCGTTATGGGCTTCCCGCAGTTGGGGCAATGAGGGTGGCCAATCCTCGCAAAAAGAAGCCTCAGGTAATCATAAATCTCCGTCACCGTGCCGACAGTGGAGCGCGGATTGCGGCTCGTCGTCTTTTGGTCTATCGAGATTGCGGGGGAGAGACCTTCTATATAATCAACATCGGGCTTGTCCATCTGCCCAAGAAACTGCCTAGCATACGATGAAAGCGATTCAACGTAGCGTCTCTGCCCCTCGGCATATATGGTATCAAAGGCGAGCGATGATTTTCCCGAGCCGGACAGCCCCGTTATCACCACCAGCTTGTCACGAGGTATAGTGACATTCACGTTCTTCAGATTATGCTCACGCGCCCCGCGGATGCGTATGACATTATCGGTATCAATCATTTTTCTTTCCCTTCCTGCCATTTTCCGATGAGCCTTCCAATTCAAAAATCATATCCCGAAGCTCCGCCGCTCTCTCGAACTCAAGCGAGCGCGACGCTTGCTGCATCTCCCTTGTGAGAGTCTTTATCAGGTCATTTTTTTCCTTTGCGCTCATCTTGCGCTTTTTCCTTGTCGCGCCGCTGCCATATTCAGCGCGATCCTCCGCCACGAGCGTCGTTTCGATCAGTTCCTTCACCGGCTTCACAATCGTGCGCGGCGTCACATGGTTCAATTCATTATACTCTTCCTGCACCGCGCGGCGGCGTGTCGTCTCGTCCATCGCTCTGCGCATTGAATCCGTCACCTTGTCGGCGTACATTATGACCTTGCCGTTCACGTTTCGCGCGGCTCTGCCGATTATCTGTATGAGGGACGTGTCCGAGCGCAAAAAGCCCTCTTTGTCCGCGTCGAGGATAGCCACAAGTGACACCTCGGGCATGTCAAGACCCTCGCGCAAAAGATTTATGCCCACCAGCACCTCGAAGACTCCCGCCCGCAAATCGTGGATGAGCTTCGCTCGCTCAATTGTCGCTATATCGGAATGGAGATACCTCACCTTTATGCCGGCCTCTTTCAAATAATCGGTGAGATTTTCAGCCATCTTTTTCGTGAGAGTAGTGACGAGGACGCGCTCATTTCTCTCCGTTCGTTCATTTATCTCGCGTATCAGGTCATCAATCTGTCCCGAGAGCGGGCGCACATCGACCACAGGGTCCAGCAGCCCGGTAGGCCTGATTATTTGCTCTGCCACCTGCTGCGCCTTTTCAAGCTCATATTGGGCCGGAGTCGCAGAAATATAAATTATCTGATTGATGCGCTGCTCAAATTCCTCAAAAGTCAGCGGGCGATTATCGAAAGCAGACGGCAGACGGAAACCATTCTCCACAAGCGAGACTTTGCGCGAGCGGTCGCCCGCGTACATCGCGCGAAGCTGCGGCATCGTCACATGAGACTCGTCCATCACTATCAGAAAGTCCTCGGGGAAGTAATCAAGCAGCGTGTATGGTGCCTCCCCCGCCTTCCTCTGCGTCAGATGACGTGAATAATTTTCTATCCCCGAGCAGTACCCTACCTCCTGCATCATCTCCAAATCATAATTCGTGCGCTGGCTGAGACGCTGCGCCTCCAGCAGTTTCCCCCTGCCTTCAAGGAACCTGAGCTGATCATCCAATTCCTCGCGGATTGTCCCCATTGCAATTTTCATATCTTCATCCGACGTGACATAATGCGACGCGGGAAAAATCATCGAGTGTGTCCTCTCGCCGTATACGTCACCCGTCGTCACATCATACTCGATGATGCGGTCAATCTCATCCCCGAACATCTCTATGCGAACTGCGCGGTTATTATAGCCCGCGGGGAACACCTCTATCGTGTCGCCTCGGACGCGAAACTTGCCGCGCTCAAGATTTATATTATTGCGCTCATATCGAATCGCCACCAGCTTTTTCAGTATCAGGTCGCGTTCAATAGTTTGCCCCTTGTGAAGCGACACTACCATTTCATGATAGCTCTCCGGCGCGCCAAGTCCGTAAATACAGGAAACGCTGGCGACAATTATGCAGTCGCGCCGCTCAAAAAGCGAGCACGTTGCCGAATGACGCAGCTCGTCAATCTCGTCATTTATCGAGGCGTCTTTCTCAATATATGTGTCGGTCGAGGCAATATACGCCTCGGGCTGATAGTAATCATAATAGCTCACAAAATAACCGACGTAATTTTCTGGGAAAAAAGATTTGAACTCGCTGGCGAGCTGAGCTGCAAGCGTCTTATTATGCGCTATTACAAGCGTCGGTTTTTGGACTTTCTCGATTACCTTCGCAATCGTAAATGTCTTTCCCGTGCCGGTCGCGCCCAAGAGCACCTGAGCATCCATCCCCGCCATTACGCCCTGCGACAAATCCTCTATTGCCTGCGGCTGATCTCCCGTAGGCTCAAACTCCGACACGACCTTGAAAGGCACTTCCTTGTCAAATTGCATTGTATTAAGTTTAGGGACTATCGCCATGACATCGCGCTCCTATGATATAAAAAAGGCGGGACACTATATTTCCTCCCCCGCCGCATGAAAAACTATTTTAATTTGGGAACTGTCACGAAATAAGCTATACATCTTGCTTGCCCAAATCCCATAGGCTGCGCGTCTTTAGTCGGCGTGGCACCGCCACGCCTCCTTTCTCCGCCCTGCCTATGAAAATTTGTTCCGCGCCATTTGCACAGCTTATTTCATTCCGGCTCCTTACTGTATCACTTCATCATATGTCAGCATCTCGACAATGCTGTCATCTTTCTTTGTCGTGATGTCCCAAAATTCGCCGTCCTCAGTCTCAACGATTGGAAGGGCGCTCGTCCGGCTCTGGTCGATGTAGACGATTTTGGCTTTTTTGCCGCTTGCAAGCCTCACCCAGCTCCCTATCAAGGACTGGCAGACCTTCTTCACGAAAAGGACGCCATATTTCGCATCAAGCTTTCCCGACATCATATCGGCAAGCAGAATATCGAAAGCATCAAAAGGGGACTGCCTGCGGTCATACGAGCGATTAGACGCAATGGCGTCGTACATATCAAGTATCGCTATAATCCGCGCGAAATCGCAGATGCTGTCACCCTTGAACCCATTAGGATAGCCCGAGCCGTCCATCCTCTCGTGATGCTGCAAAACGCCATACGTTATAGCAGTCTCATTCTCAAGGCCGCTCTGGCAAAGCAGCTCATAGCCCTCACGCGGATGACGCCTTATCAGATTATAATCCGAGCTTGACAACGGCTTCGTTTTTTGCAGGACATTCTCCGGAATCTTGACCTTGCCGATGTCATGCAGCAAGCCTGTCAGAAGCAGTCTCTCTCGATCCTCCGCCGGCCAGTGAAGCCATCTTCCCATCAGCCCCGCAAGAATCGCGACATGCACGCTGTGATGCAGGAGATAATCATCATCTCTCTGCATATTATGAAGCTGCGTCACAGCGCGAGCGCCATCGCATATCTCGTCGAGATGCCCCTCCGCCACAAATGAGCCAATCTGCTCCAGATTGAGAGCTTTTCTTTCCCTCGCGTCCGCGAGCAGCTGCCTCATTTCGCGAATGACCGTATCATAAAGTGACATGTACCCCGTATCGAGGACAACATCCTCCTCAGGAACGGGCAAAGAAGAAGCCTTGGCTACCGCCTCTGCCAGTTCCTCATGCGACTCACGGATAAAAGCCGCCAAATAGCTCCCATAAAATCTCTGCTGAAGCATCGAGATAAGCATTTCAGTCAGAACCGTACCAGTCTCCAGCAGCACTGCCCCTTTGTCGTCAAATATCGTACGATCAAGAATCATTCCCGGCTTGAGGTCTTCCAGATCGCAACGCTTCGCCATGACGCTTCACCCTTTCCTTAGAAATTGTCGGATAAAATGAGACTTATTCAGTGAGAGTTTTAGACTCCATCAGCATCGAAAAAAATCCAGCATATTTAATATATTTTACATCTTAACACAAAAAGAAACAAGTCTATTGCATAATTCGTCATATCATATGCTCCCCTCGGTGCATAATTCAAATCCGTTCATTCAGGACTTGGTCGATTTCATTTCTGATAACGGAAATGGACGCTTTGATTTCAATCGTGCTTGTCTCGGTGATATGTCCCAATTCCTTTTTATAAACTTGGGGCAGGTCTTTCAAAATTTCCTCGATACCGTTTTTCGTCTCCGCAGCCTCATCAGAGGAATTATTCAGAAGTTTCGTATAGTTCTGGAGCAGTGATATGGTCTCCTCGTTCCAATAGCTGACCACACGCCTTGCTGATATTATCTTTTGATAGGCATCTTCGGCAGAAATGGTTTGCTGGATTTCCCTGAGGATTTTCAGAATATTTTCCACATAGCCTTTAACTGTTTTATCGAATATTTTCGTGCGCAGGTCGCTGATCTCGTCGATTTGTATGCGCAAGGAATCTAGGATTTCTCGGCAATAAAGTTTATATGTCATCTCCTGCGGTTCATCATGAGATTCTATCTCTTTTGGAGTCTCATCGTCTTTTGCAGCACGCAGTTTCCCACGCTTCCACAGCAAATACAAAGGGACGCTGTTGTCGTGCCTTTCCTTTAACATGGCCCATTGACGGATTGCATCATCACAAAATTTTTCATCATACCCGTATATATTTGCGTATGCCCATTTTTGGAGCATGTCGCGGGGAATTTCCTCGCCATAAGATTTAAGGAAAATATTTTTCACATTGCTGCACAGAAGAATAAATATCGACAACGTGAAGATATAGTGGTCACGAAAAAAGAAAAACACATTATTGTTTAGTGAGACGATGAAAAAAATAAATCCCCAAAGAAGCAAATTCATAAAAATTGCCGAATATTCATTTAACCAAAAACGTCGAAGGGGCGGCTTCAATAATTGCTGTGCGGTTTCCTTCATACGCTTATTCCAAAGTTCGATTGCTCCCTCATAGGATTCGCTGCAATAATTGTCCCAATCACCAACCCGACCCCAAGTACTGATCTCGTATGATGTGATGCCACTAATGGTTTTTTCCCGCATATCGTCTATGCCACATACTATGAATCGTTGCTTGGGGTCTTTGACTTTCATTCCTTCGAACATGGCAATATCCGATCCGGTTTGGATGTCGTAGGGATAAATAAAAATACCATGTTCTTTCGCAAAACACCGAAGAGCATCTCCGTTAGCCATCAAAATAAAATTGTTCCATTGCCAATTAACAGCCATACGAATCCTCCCTTCTGTTTTAGGCTGGGTTTTCCGGCAGATTCTTGGGCCTCTTCAGATTATTCTCGTCACTCTGTCAGAGTTGTGCCCCTTGTCATAGCACCCGCCGCCGGCCACGTTCATAAGGAGTTCTTCGTCCAGCTCCAAATCCGCCATTTCCGCCATGTACGCCTCGGCCTCCTCCGGAGTGACCTCGACGCCCTCCCTCGCCACCATCGCAATCAGTTCTTCCTTCGTCTCGCAACGCATGGCTCGCATCGCCATTTACTTCGTGATTTCCTTGTTGTTGAACTTCATCATGGGTTCCTTCCTTTTGTAAATTGGACCACGTTAACATCGGATTAAAAATTTTATATGGTATAAAACCATGCACCTTGCGACAGATCCTTCTCCTCAAAAATGTCGCTCCTGTCATCACAATTCATTTCAAGATTTTTGACGCTTACTCTGGAATACGGCTTTACCGACCTCGTTATAAATGAATTGCCGCCAATTATGGAGTCATGGCCTATGACCGTGTCCCCGCCGAGAATAGACGCGCCCGAGTAAATAGTCACGTTGTCCTCAATAGTCGGATGACGCTTCTTGCCCTTCAGCTTTTGACCGCCGCTCGTAGACAGTGCGCCTATCGTGACACCCTGATATATTTTCACATGCTCCCCAATGATTGACGTCTCGCCGACGACAATACCGGTCGCATGGTCTATGAAAAAATATCTGCCTATAGTGGCGCCCGGATGAATGTCAACCCCCGTCATGCTGTGAGCGTACTCCGTCATCATTCGCGGGATAAGCGGGACGCGAAGCAAAAAAAGCTCATGCGCTATCCTGTAAATAGTTATAGCCAAAAGCCCCGGATAAGCGAGCACTATCTCCTCCATGCTCTTCGCCGCGGGGTCCCCGTCATATGTCGCCTCCAAATCGGAATTGATATAATCGCGCAGCAAAGGTATACGATGAAGGAACTCAAACACGAGCCTTTGACCCTCGCGCTCTATGACAGGCTCATCGACATGAAGAAATTCCGGCTGCCCTCTTAGCACTCCCGTTATCTGTCGTGTCAGATGATATGTTATCTCCTCTATGAAAAAAGAAAGATTGGCATAATCATCATGCGGGCTGTATGATTTTTTTCGGTAATAGCCGGGGAAAAGAATGCGCAATAATTTCTGCACGACATCGACGATCGCCTTCTCATCTATACGCGTTGAGAAAGCCCGCTGGTCGATTTGCCTTCCCTTGTCATAATCATCAAGTATCTCATGGACGATGTTCTGTATTTCATTTTCTTTTGCGATTGACATGCCCCACACCTCTACAATATGATGATATAGCAAACAATTTTATTATACATTCTC
>JAFTAB010000138.1 GCA_017458745.1 Schwartzia sp. (in: firmicutes)
CCGAAAGAATCCCCACTGCCTTAGCCTTGGCATCAAAATCTTCCTTCACTCCCGCCCACAAGGCCGCCTCCGGCAGACCAGCCTTTTCATGGAGCCTTGCCGCAAGCTCCTGCCTGACCCGCAGAGTTTCCTCTATGCGGGAGGTGATGGCCTCACGGTCAAAATTTGCATTGGTGATGGTGGCAAAAAGGTTCAAAGTCACCAGATGATTTACCTCACTGGGAACAGCCTGCCCTTCCGCACGCAAACCGACATTCACGGCAGACAGTCCCTTGGTCACATATATCAGAAGATCCTGCATTGCCGCCACATCATGGGTCTTGCCGCAGACCCCCGCCTGAGTGCATCCCTTGCAGCCCGCCGTCTCCTGACACTGAAAGCAAAACATCTTGTTCTCCATAAAATTTCTCTCCTTTTCGATACAATACACAGCTACTTTTATTCTCAATGCCTACAGTATAATAAAAAAATCCCTGCCATGTCGTAACTTTTGTTACATTTATGGATTTTCCGCGATAACAAAAATTTGCTATTTTAGAAGTTCTCATTTACAGTTTAATCCCTTTTTCCCTGCTATAACAAAACTTCGGACATAGACAAAAAAATAGCGCATATATCACAGCATTGTGATATATGCGTTATTTTTTATTTATATCATTTAGTGCAGCAGTGGCACGCCACCATATGTCCCGGCGCGATTTCCACCAGCTCCGGCTTTTCCTGCATACAGCAATCTTTGCAGTCAGGGCAGCGGTTGCTGAACGGGCAGCCGGGCGGCAAATCCAACGGGCTTGGCGGCTCACCCTCTATGTTCTCTATTTTCTTTGAGAAATCCATGTGGACATCGAACACGGAGTTAAGGAGCGCCTTTGAATACGGATGGCAGCAAATATCGGACAGCCCCTCGCCCGGCATTACCTCCACAATGTTGCCGAGGTACATGACCGCCACCTGATGCGCAAATGACTCGATCAGACCCAGATCGTGGCAGATAAAGCCGATGGATATGTTTTTCTCCCTTTGCAGGCGCGTGATAAGCTCGATGACTGTCTTCTGAACTGACACATCCAGCGCACTGGTGGCTTCGTCCATGACGATGAACTCAGGCTCCAGAGCGATGGCGCGGGCAATAGCCACGCGCTGCCGCTGTCCGCCGGACATATTGTGCGGGAATCTATCCGCGAAGTCACCCGGCAGCTCCACCATCTCCAAAAGCTCCTTCGCTTTCGCGTCCATATCGGAGCGGCTGATGCGATTGAAGTTCAAAAGCGGCTCGCAGACGATCTCCTTGATTTTCATTTTTGGATTGAATGATGTGGACGGATCCTGAAAGACCATCTGAATGTGCTGGCGGTTTTCGTGCAGCTCCGCGCCCTTCATCTTCGTGATGTCCTTCCCGTGGAAAAAAATCTCGCCCTCCGTCGGGGTGTCGAGCCAAACCATGAATCGCATGAAGGTGCTCTTGCCGCAGCCTGACTCGCCGACGATGCCCAGCGTCTTGCCTTTGTAGAATTTCAAATTCACGTCGTTGCAAGCGGTCAGGAGCCGCCCGTCGTTGGTCGGAAAACGACGCGTCACATGGCGCGCTTCAATCAGCAAATCCTTTTCATCAAACATATCGTTTCCCTCCCAAGGTCGGCACCGCGTCAAGCAATAGCTTCGTATACGGGTTAGTGGACTGGTGGAGTATATAATCGCGCTCGCCCCTGTCCACGACCTCGCCGTGCTTCATTACCACGATTTTGTCGCCCATATACGCGGCAACGCCCAAATTGTGCGTGACAATAATAATGCTGGTGCCGTACTCGTCGCGAAGCTCCATGAACTGGCGGACAATCTGCGCCTGCGTCGTAACGTCGAGAGCCGAGGTCGGCTCGTCTGCCAAAAGCAGCTTTGGACGATACGTCATGCCCATGGCGATGCCGACGCGCTGCCGCTGACCGCCTGAAAGCTGAAACGGATAGGAATGCATTATGCGGTCGCCGTCCGGGAGCCTCATACGCTCCAGCATCTCCACGCCCTTCGCCCATGCGTCCTCTTTTGATATTTCCTCGTGAGTGCGGATATACTCCACATAGCTGTCGCCGATGAGCCGCAGCGCGTTCATCATGGCGCCGCTGTCCTGAAAAATCATGGACATATCGTACCCGCGCAGGTTGCGCCACTCGCTGTCGGTCAGATTCAATAAATCCTTGCCGTCGTAGGTAATGCTTCCGGCTGACACACGACCCGCCCCGGGCAAGAGACCAAGGACCGCGCGAATAACGGTGGTCTTGCCGCTTCCGGACTCTCCGACGATGCTGCAAATCTCTCCCTTTTCCAAGCTCAGGCTGACATTTTTGACAGTGAGATTTTTTCCGTAGGAAATATCCACATTCTTGATTTCCAACAGTGACATGATATTTCCCCCTCACTCTTCCCGCGGGTCGAGAATATCCCGCAGATTGTCGCCGAGCATATTGAATACCACAACGGTAAAGAAGATAGAAAGACCCGGATAAATCATCATCCAAGGCGCCGACTGCATGAAGTCGCGACCCTCGTTCAGCATGGAGCCCCATTCCGGAGTGGGCGGCTGCGCGCCGAAGCCAAGGAATGACAGAGCCGCCAGCTCCATCATCATGCCGCCGATGTCCGTCGCCGCCGTGATGACAAGCGTCGTTATCGTGTTAGGCAGCATGTACTTCGTCAGCATACGCCAAGTTCCGGAGCCTGTGACAATCGCCGCGTAGACATAATCCGTGTGGCGAACCTTTAGCACCAAGGAGCGCGCCATGCGCGCGTACTTCGGCCACGTCACAATCGTGATGGCGATAATCGCGTTTCTCATGCTTGCCCCCAGCATTCCCGCGACGGCAATCGCCAGCACGAGACCCGGAAAGGCAATCATCATATCGGCGAGGCGCATAATCACCGCGTCAACCCAGCCGCCGAAATAGCCGGAGACGACGCCGAGCGCCGTGCCGACCACGAAAATCAGCGCCACCAGAATAAAGGTGGAGGAAAGGGAGATACGCGCGCCGTAAAGCACCCGGGCGTATATATCGCGCCCCATCTTGTCAGTTCCGAAAATATGAGTATCGTCCGGCGGCATTATGGCATCCTTCAGCTCGCCCGCCGTGGGGTCGATTCCGCCCGCAAGCACAGGGGCGAAAATAGCGACAAGCACGATGACGATCGCCAAAATTCCAAAAAGGACGAAACCCTTGTTGCTCAAAAATTTTTTTCTTGTCGTCGCATCCATACGCTTACCTCCTCAGACGCATACGTGGATCCACATAATTGTAGGAGATGTCCACAATCAGGTTGATCAGCATATAGATAACGGAAACCCAAAGCACATAGCCCTGAACCAGAAAATAATCTGCGGACATGATGGCCGACACCGCGAGATTGCCCAGCCCCGGATAGGAAAAGATAATCTCGACGACACTGGTGCCGCCCAAAAGTGAGCCAATCGAGAGTCCCAGCATCGTAATCAGCGGCAAGAGTGAATTTGGGAGCACGTTGCGCCAAAGAATTTGGCTTTCCGACACGCCGCGGGCGCGAGCACCTATCACATAGTCAGCGTGGAGCTCATCCAGCACCGCCGTGCGAACCTGACGAGTGTATTTCGCCGTCATGGCAACCGCCAGCGTCACCGCCGGAAGAATCAGCGACTTTAAGTCTCCGCCGGAAGAAACCACCGGCAGGAGCCCCAGCTTGACGCAGAAAATAAGAATCAGCATCAGGCCAAGCCAAAAATTTGGGATGGATACGCCGAAAAAAGTGATGGCGCGCACAATATAGTCAATCGGCTTATTGTGATGCACGGCGGAAAGCACGCCCAGCGGCACCGAGAACAAAAGCATCAGCACGGTGGAAGCCAGCGTCAGCTTCAATGTCGGCCACAGGCGATCCGCCAAAAGCTCCGCCACAGGCTTTTTCAGCATGAATGAATCGCCGAAATTACCTTGCAGGCAGTTCAGCACCCAATCCGTATACTGGGTGAAAAAAGGCTTGTTCAGTCCCAGCGTCACGCGCATTTCCTCGATCATCTCAGTCGTCGGCATTATGCCGCTGTGAGTGTAAACGTTACGCGCAGGGTCGCCGGGGGAAAGATATGTCAATAAAAACGTGATGAAGCTGATGCCGATCAACACAATCAGCATTTGCAACAATCGGGAAAGAATTTGGTTATTATTCATTCTCTTTCTCTCCTATTGATGGGAGTCTTTCATGCAGAAAAATTATACAAAGGGATACGGCGAGCCGTATCCCTTTGCAATTATTTCTGTAGTTGATTGCAGACGGATTTTCCGGATTATTTCGCCGGCTTAATCTCGTCGGTGATCCAGTAATAATCCAGCGGATAAATGTGAGCATACGCGACCTTGTCATTGTAAATGATGCAGCTATTGTAGTAGCCATCGACCAAAACGGCGGCATCATCAATCAGCGTCTGCTGCAGCGTAGTCATCAGCTCGCCGTAACGCTTCGGATCCATGGTCGTGCGCAGTTCCTCATATGCCGCATCATAAGCGTCGTTCTTGTAGCCGCAGAAGTTGTCCTTGTTCGGGCTGTACCAGTTCGCCATGTAAGTCGTCGGCGATCCGGCGATCATGACGTTCCAGTTGTTGTTGTTGAAGTCGTAGTCGCCGGCGACGAGCTTCGTCCACTGGTCGTCGGAGCTGCCGTACTCACTCTTCACTCCGATGCCTATTGCTTTCAGATACTGGGTATGCGCATCTGAGAAGTCGTTCAGCAGGCGGTTCGCATAGGAGATGTAGCGGAGCTGGATATTCTGCCCGTTCAGCTCGCGGATTCCATCGCCGTCAGTGTCCTTTATCCCCGCGTCGTCGAGAATCTTCTTTGCGCCCTCTGGATCATACTCATACGGATTCTTCAAACTGTCAAAGCCGTAGCCGAGGGAGCTAGGAATTACCGACGGCCCCGGGCTATAAAGGTTGCCGATGGTGTTCGACTTGCAGATTGACTTGTAGTCAATGGCCTTCAGCACGGCCTGACGCAGTGCCTTGTTTGCCAGCGGGTGACCTTCCCTCATATTCATCCAGCTAAATCCGCAACGGGTACCGGCGGTGATTTCAACTTTGAACTTCTTGTCTTCCTGCAGAGCCTTCAGATCAGCGACGTTCATGATATTCTCCGCCAAATCAATCTGACCGGCGCGGAGAGCGTTCGCCTTGGCTGAGGCGTCGCCCATGAACAGAATCTTTACTTCGTCATAGGGCGGCTTGCCGTTCCAGTAATGGGGGTTCGCCACCATCTCATAGCCGACCTGATCCTTGAAGCTCTTGACCATGTACGGGCCGGTGCCGATTGCGCCGGTCTTCATGTTATCCCCGGAGCCCTTGACATCGAGTATGCACATCGAGGGATCGGCGAGGCTCGCCGGCATATCGGGATAAGCCTTCTTTGACTTGATCGTGACAGTTCCCGCAGCGTCATCGGCGATGACCTCCGCCTCGGCATCCAAGAACTTCGTCGGATTAGTGGAGCCGCTCTTTCCGGCCTCGCGAATCCAATCGAGATATTCCTTGACCTTGGTGGCGGTCATTTCCGTGCCGTTGCTGAACTTGATGCCCTTCTTCAGCTTGAATACCCATGTCTTGTTGCCGTCGCTTGGCGTCGCGGACTCCGCGAGCTGCGGGACGGCCTTGACGTTGTCATCAAACCTGAAGAGCGTCTGACCTACGCCGAAACGGCTGACGTTCCAAGCGCAGTTGACCTGCAAGGACGGATCAATCAGACCGTCGGAGTACATCTGGCAGCCGAAAGTCAGCGTCTTTGCAGCGGCGCCTCCATCTTTTCCGGAGTCAGCTTTCTTGTCTCCGCCGCCGCAGCCCGCAATCAGACCGCAGGTCAAAAGACCGGCCACCAAAAAAGCCGCAGATTTCTTAAACATTTTTTTCATAAAATTCTTTCCTCCCGTTTTTGATTAATAACATTTTATAATAACATCCGATTAAGAAGTTCAACCAAATGCTATTATATAGAGGCTTTTCTGCCATATTCTGACAGAAAGTCAAATTGACATAAGAAATAAAAAAGCTCTTTTCCTTGAATGGAAAAGAGCCACATTGAGACATAATAATCCTGTGAATCCCCTTCCCAATTTCCCGTGGGTCAATCGGTGATTTCAATCAGGCTGTTCTACTGGCTTCAGTTCATCGCTCCGTGATGCCTTCCCGGAGATACCTCTAGTGGCACATATCACTTTGCTCGCTGATACAGTGGCGGGACCGCGCTAGCTCATCTAGCTTTTCAATTAAGTCAACGACACCTGATTATATCTATATAAACTTTTTTTAACGATAATAGCACTAAAAATTTATGTTGTCAATATTATGTGAATAATAAGATGCAATGTAATCATTAACCAAATTTATATACTAATATAGCTCCTCTCGCCTGTCATTGAACACGTCCATCTTATTCTTTATATCTTCTCTCAAAGAGAAATCTATATTTGCAGAGACTATTGCCTCGTCCAGCTTTGACTCCGATAAAATCCTGCCCCACGGGTCAACTATCATCGAGTGGCCTGCCAGCGGAACTTTTGTGGCGAATGTACCGCTTCCATTCGCGGCGGCCACGAAAATCTGATTTTCTATCGCCCTCGCCTGAAGCAATATCCTCCAATGAGCAAGTCTCTCCGTTGGCCACGCCGAAGGAATAAAAAGCAAAGATATTCCGCTCAAAGCGAGACGGCGAATTATCTCAGGAAAGCGCAGATCGTAGCAAATGACCACGCCGCATTTTACGCCGTCTATTTCAAAAGTCGCAAGATGGTCGCCCTTCTTGAACGCCTTTTCTTCCTTCGCCGGAGAAAATAAATGAGTCTTGTCGTAGCTTGCAATCAAGTCTCCGTTCCTGTTGAAAAC
>JAFTAB010000139.1 GCA_017458745.1 Schwartzia sp. (in: firmicutes)
CCTATGTGGTTTATATAGCCATCGTTCCCCAGCGTGAAGCACCAGTCGTCGGTATTGTCAGATGGCACGGCAAGATAATTTGACTCATATTGAGTTGGTGTCACGAGAGACGGGTTGACAAGATAGAGGTCGCTTTCCATTATATACGCGTTCCTCACCCTTTCGCCCGCGAGCACGATGGAGGAGATATTGTTTGACGATTCCCAGCCGTCGTTGTCGATGAATTTTATCATCGGGTAATCATAGAGCAGCGCGTCGAATTGCTCCTTGCGGTAGCCGCGCACAATATATATCTCCGTTATTTTTGCGCCTATGAGCGCGTCAATGAGCGTCGCGATTATTGGCTTGCCTTTGACGGCTATGAGCGGCTTCGGCGTGGTGTCGGTGAGCGGCGAGAGCCTTTTGCCGCGCCCGGCCGCCATCAGCACCGCGCGAGCGACACGGCGGCTTTTGAGTTCTTTTTTCATTTTCATATATCGTCAATCAGCGAGATTATTTCTTTTATCGGCATAAGGTTTTTGTCGGCCTCCAGCGCCCTGTGATGGGTCAGTATGCTCCTCGCCGTGCTCTCCATCGCGGGGAATGCGCTGCGCGTCAACTGGTTGGCGTAGATCACGATTTTCACGCCGTGGGATGCCAGCTCGTTCTCGGTGACGCTGTTGAACGAGGTCGGCACGACGACGATCGGGGTATTCGGGAACTCGGCTCTGAGCTCGTCGCAGAACGTGAAAATTTCCGAGGGGTCTTTCTTGCGTGAGTGAATCATGATGCCGTCCGCTCCCGCGCCGACATACGCCCTCGCGCGGGCAATGGCGTCCTCCTCGCCTTTCTCGAGTATCAGGCTCTCTATGCGGGCGATTATCATGAAGTCGTCCGTGCGCTGCGCCTCCTTGCCCGCCCTTATCTTCGCGGAGAAATGCTCTATGGTGTCCTGCGTCTGCTCGACCTCGGTGCCGAAAAGCGAGTTCTTCTTCAGGCCTGTCTTGTCCTCGAGTATTATCGCGGAGACTCCCATGCGCTCAAGCGTCCTGACGTGGTACACGAAATGTTCGATCAGCCCGCCCGTGTCCGCATCGAGGATGATCGGCTTCGTCGTCACGTCCATGACATCCTCTATCGTGCGGATGCGGCTCGACATATCGACCAGCTCTATGTCAGGCTTGCCCTTCTCGGTTGAGTCGCATAGGCTGGATATCCACATCGCGTCGAACTGGTCGAGTCCCCCGTCGTGCTCGACGACTGTCTTCTCGGCTATTAGGCCGGTGATGCCGGAGTGAACCTCTATCGTCTTTATGATTGGAATTATATTTAATAATTTTTTCAGCATTGCTCTGCGATATTCCGGCATTGCAAGAATATCGCGCATACGGGCATCAATTTTTTTTACTTCATAATTATCGGTATATGGGACTTCGATCAGCTGCCCACCGTAATGCGCGAGATTCACGGCGACATTTGCCCGTATCGCGGCCATGGGCCCCTCCTTCCAGTTGTCGCCATGCACCACATAGTCGGGCTTCAGCTCCGCGAGAATCTTGTCGTACATTATCTCGTTCTGCACGACGACGCGGCTTACCTCAGGCTCGGCCTCTATCATGGCGATGCGTTCCTCCAGTGACTTCAGGGGGAATCTGTTGTACCGCACCGACTCGGAGTCGCACAGCACGCCCGCAATGACGTCGCCGTATTTTTTCGCCTCTCGCAATATGTTTCTGTGCCCCTCGTGGATGATGTCCGTGCAGAAGCACGTGTAGACTGTCTTTGACATGATGGTCGCTCCTTTGTTCACCTCAACACTGTTATTTTTTATAATACGCTAAAAATTTCAAAAATCCTCTATGACGTTGCAAAAAAACTGTAAAAATAATATTTTTAATAGTCATATAGTCGTATGAACTGTTCATAAATACATTTTCATTATCACTTGTCTAAATTTCCCTGTGCGTCGTTGTCGTCGCTTGGCGTAGCACCACTACGCCGCACTCCTCCGCCTTGCACAGAAAAATTTATCCTGCGCGCTAATTGAAAATTTATTTTTTCACAGTTCATAGAGGATTTTTATAAAAAATATCGAATAATAATAATAGTATGTTACGAAAAATTTTGAAATGTCATATATGACATCACGAAATGGAGCGATAAAAATGCGCCGCATTCTCGCCATAGGACATGAGAAGGATTTGCGTTGCATTTTTGTGCGCTCTGTTTTATTTTGCACGTTTTTTGTCGCTCTGCTGATGCCCGGCTCGCGCGCGATGGCTCGCGACGTGCTGCGCGTGGGGCTCGAATACGTGTCGAACAAGTATGTCGAGCATGACGATACAGGCTACTATCGCGGCATGGACACGGACTACATGCAGGCGCTCGCTGGGTACGCCGACATGGATATAGAGTATGTCGGCGGCAACCGCGAGGATATGCTGCGCTGGATACTGGACGGCACCATTGATGTCATTCCGGGGTTCATATGGACTGAGAAACGCGCGGAAATTTATGGCTACTCGGTGCTGCCGATGGGGCGCAGCCACAGGCTGCTCTATCTGCATGATGGCGTCGAGGAATCGGGCAAGGTGATTCGCCTCGGATTTTTGCAGGATTTTTATTTGAACGATGATTTCAACAGCTACATGGAGAATGAAAATCTAAAGTATGAGCCTCTGTTTTATGCCTCCACGACGGAAATGTCTGCGGCATACGAGCGAAACGAGATAGACGGCTTCGTCATAACGAATCGTCTCAGCACGAAGTTCATGCCGGTGAGGCGGTTTGGCCCTCGCTCGCTCTACTTCGTCGTGCGAAAGGACAGGACTGAGCTGCTCAAGCGTCTCAATGCGGCGCAGGAACAGCTCGTGATGAATCAGCCCCATTTCGCGATAACGCTCTATGACCGCTATCAGGGTCAACACATTCACAAGGGTCTTTTGCTGAATAAGTCGGAGCAGGATTATCTCAAGGGCAAGGGAAGACTTCGCGCCGCCGTGACGCTCACGGGCGCGCCTTTCGCGTATGAGGAAAACGGCACCGTGCAGGGCGTCGTGACGCGCATAGTAAAAAATATAGAGGAGAGTATAGGAATACCGATTGATATGATACCCGTTGCTTCCAATCCCGAGGGGTGGGCGGCGATGAAAAACGGCGAGGCTGATTTTCTGTTCAATCAATATCTTGATTATGGCATTGCCCGCGAGGAGGGGCTCATGCTCACCGCTCCTTATCGAAAGCCGGGATATGTCGCGGTGACGCGCGTCGGGGCGAGCGTGAAGAGCAACCCCGTGGTGGCGTGC
>JAFTAB010000140.1 GCA_017458745.1 Schwartzia sp. (in: firmicutes)
AATGCGTGTCGCGGTCATAATGCACATATTCTATACCGAGATAGCGGGCGAAATGCTGAAATGCGCGAACAATGTCCCGTGCGGGGCGGACATTTATATATCCACGACGAGCGACGATAAAAGGGCGGAAATCAAGCGGATTTTTTCGTCATACAAAAAAGGCGGAGTGGAGATAAGGGTATTCCCGAACCGAGGCAGAGACATCGCGCCAACCTTCATCGGTTTTCGCGACATATATGATAAATACGATGCCTGCGTGCACATTCATTCAAAGAAGTCGCCCCATGAGGCGAACAAGCTCCGTGAGTGGCGCGATTATTTGTATGATAATTTGCTCGGGAGCGGCGGCGTTGTGTCGAGCATATTGCATATTCTCTCTTGCCCCGATGCAGGCGTGGTGTTCCCGCAGTATTTTTATCCGATGCGCGAGGCTGTCAACTGGGGAAGAAATTTCGACGTGACAAGGGATTTCCTGAGACGATTCGATATAGAGCTTGATAATCATATGCTCGTTGAGTTTCCCGCCGGGTCGATGTTCTGGTTCAAGCCCGATGCCATAAGGCAGATGTGGGATAACGGGATGACGTTTGATGATTTTCCCGCGGAGAGCGGGCAGATTGACGGCACGCTCGCGCACGCGTTTGAGCGCGCCGCGCTTTACCTGGCGGAGAAAAACGGCTATAGATGGGTAAAGACATCGACAGCCGATGATAAAAACAGCAAGTCGATAATACTTGACTCACGCAGCGCGGAGGATCTGGCGCGGAATATTGAGGCGGCGCATCGCTCGGTGCTGGAGATTCATGACGTTTAATTATTTATTTGGGAGATAAATGGACGTATCTATAGTCATACCTGTCAAAAACGGGGGCAAGAGATTTGCCGAGGTGCTTGGCATGGTGTTCAGGCAGGAAACAAAATATGAGTATGAGGTCATATGCGTCGATTCAGGCTCCACTGACGGCAGCCTCGATTTGATGAGAAGTTTTCCTGTTCGGCTCTATGAGATTCCGCCGGAGGAATTTGGGCACGGCAGGACGCGCAATTACGGCGCGGCGAAGGGCACGGGGCGATTCATCGCTTTTATCACGCAGGACGCCCTGCCCGCTGACGAGCACTGGCTGGACAGTCTTGTCTCGGCAATGGAGATTGATGACGGGATAGCGGGCGGCTTTGGATGCCACCTCGCATACCCGGACGCGAATATTTTCGACAAGCGCGATTTGCCGCAGCACTTTGCGAGGTTCGGCTCGGAGAACCATGTCTTTTCGATTGACGACAGGGCGGCGTATGATGACGATATAGGTCTTAGGCTTTTCCTGTCTTTTTTTTCTGATAATAATTCGTGCCTCAGACGGAGCGTGTGGGAGAAATACCCGTATGACGATGTTGATTATGCGGAGGATCAGATATGGATGCGCAGGATGCTGGAGCTTGGCTATAAGAAGGTCTATGCTCCCCGCGCCATGGTGTATCACTCGCATGATTATCCCGTGTGGGAATACTGCAAGCGCTGCTTTGATGATTTGCGCGCACACTACAGAATACATGACGGCTTTAAAATCGTGCCGAGCGCGCGCGCCGCGGCGGGAGGCTTCGCCCGCGCCGTGATAAATGACAGGCGTTATATCTTTTCTCTCTCGCCGTCAAAGAGATTTCGTGCCAAGTGGATGAAGGAGAGCGTCGGTCGCGCTTTCGGGCGGTTCATCATCGGTTATTTCGCCTGCCGGTATTATGAGTATCCTCGTTTCGTTAGGGAGTTCCTCGACAAGCATTTCTCGCAGCAATATAAAAAGATTCGGGAGTGAAATCCTATGCCTTCGCTCATTAAGAAAGTTATTGACACATGGAAATATGAGGGCGCAATGGCTGTCCTCAAAAAGACAAAGAAATATGTTTTTGGGAAAAGGCTCGGCTCCGCGAGGCAATCGTTTGCGAAGGGAACGCCGATTTACGATCAATATAAATTCGTGCTCGGGCGTGTGAGGCGCGGGGGAGAAATTGACGGGGAGCCGAAACCCAAAACCGTGAACTGGGTGGTGCCGGATCTTGGCGCTCCCGGCGCGGGCGGCCATCTGACGATATTCAGGTGCATCAAATATCTGGAGGAGCACGGCTGCCATAACCGCATTTATTTTCACAATGTAATGGGCGGGGACACGAAGGAAGCGGTCAAAAATATTTATGAGCGCCATTACAAAAATGTGGCGGGCGACGACGCCGAAATTTTCAGCGTGCATACCGAAAAAATGGAGCCGGCCGAGGCGGTGTTTGCGACGTCGTGGCAGACAGCCTATTATGTCAGGGACATAAAAAATTGCAGGCGCAAATTTTATTTCGTGCAGGATTTTGAGCCGTGCTTTTTCCCTCAGGGCAGCGAATATTTTTTTGCCGAGAACACATATAAGTGGGGCTTCGTCGGGATAGCGGCGTCCCCGTGGCTCAAGGGGCGGCTCGAAAAGGGCTACGGCATGAAGTGCTATGATTTCGGGTTCTCTTTCAACAAGGATATTTATTATCCGCGTGACGTGGAGCGCAAAAAAAATCAGGTGCTTTTCTATGCCCGACCGAGCACGGCAAGGCGGGCATTCGAGCTGGCCATGCTCGCTTTCGAGATAGTGAGCGAAAAAATGCCGGATGTTCATTTCGTTTTTGTCGGCGGCGGTATAAAAGGGAATTATGATCTGCCTTTTGATTATGAGGATGCCGGCATCGTGAGCCCCGACAAATTGCCCGATTATTATTCCTCGAGTCGGATCTGCGTGGCCTTGTCGGGGAGCAATGTCTCGCTGATGCCGCTTGAGGTCATGGGGTGCAAATCTGTCCTGCTGAGCAACGACGATGAGCAGGTGAGATGGCTCGTGAACGAGCATAACGCGATACTGGCTCATATGGATCCGATGGATATAGCGGAAAAGATTTGTTATTATTTGACGCATCCGTCCGAGCTCGAAAAAATTCGTGAGGCAGGCTATGAGTACGCTCAAAAGACATCATGGGATGATGAGTACGGCAAGGTGCTCAAGGCGTTGGAGAAGGAACTGGGGCAATAAAAAAAGAGACTTAAATTTTTCAAAAAATATGCCAAAAGGACGCAAAAAAACGCCGGAAGGAAATCCTTCCGACGTAAACGTGCTGTGTTGATTACTGCGAGATGTCCACAGTGCTCTGGCGGATGGCCGCGAGCGTGGCGTTCTTGGTGTACGCCTGTTTCTTCTCGAACTGTTCGAAGGTCTGCGTCGTATCCCGCATCTTCTCCGCCGTTGCCCGACTGCCTTCGCGGGCTGCCATCTCATTCGACTGCTGGAACCGGGACGACCCCGCTTTTGTCTCGCTCCCGAAATTGGACACGCTCAGATTTCTCGAAGCCTCTTTCGAAGCCGCGTGTGCCGCGCTGTATCCATCCTGCGCCGTTTGATTGGCAATCGTATTGAGACCTACTCTGCCGATCAACATTTTCATTACCTCCTTGTCCTATAACACTTCACCTTCATTATATAGCAAAGGGTTATGCAACGCAAGCCTTTTATAAAAATTATCCCCGTCTATATTTCACCTCAATAAGTCCTCCATCATCTCATCCATATCGTTGCATCTTGCATATATCTAATCAAATCGCTTTTTATATTATTTCTGTTCCTTTCAATATAATAAATTCGCCTCGTTTGCTTATTGCGCCGCCAATGTTATTATGTCTTTCAGCCACTCGTGGATTGCCGTGCGGAATGGGTACGCTCTCGCGTAGCGGCTCGCAGACAAAAGAAGGGA
This sequence comes from Schwartzia sp. (in: firmicutes), assembly GCA_017458745.1. Taxonomy (GTDB): domain Bacteria; phylum Bacillota; class Negativicutes; order Selenomonadales; family Selenomonadaceae; genus RUG024. Next base: position 3,769 of record JAFTAB010000140.1, read on the forward strand.
CTTGTCTTTTTGTGTCAGGCTCTCTTTTCTTTCGTTTGTGATGCGGAGCATGTTGTCGAGCGTTGCCCTGTTTTTTTCATCGAGCAGGTCGCCGTATCGCCTCTCGTATTCATTAAGAAGCTCGGCACGTCGAGATATTTCGCCGATGTTTTTGGCGGTTGCCTCTCGCGTGTTGCCGAGCCATTTTTTTATTTTGCCCGTGACTGTGAGAGGCAGCCCTCCCACGGCGTTGGTGTCTTGGCGATACTTTATCAGAATATCGTCGTGGGGGAGTATCCTGCCCTTCGCTGCGGCGACAAGCGCGAGCCACTCGTCATGAAATGCCGCGCTCGGGAATGGCTGCGCCGCATCGAAAAGCTCGCGCCTTATTGCCGTCGCCGCGCCCTGCACGACGTTGGCATGAAAAAGATGCCAGTAGTCGTGCCTTATAAATTCGTCGGGGATAAAAGGCGGCGTCATCGTCGACCAGAATGACGGGTAAAGCGTATTGAGCTTTGCGTCGGTCAGTTCGGCATCGTGAAAGACCAGCAGTGGTGACTCATGGCTCTCGAACATGGCCATGATTGTCTCGATTTTTGACATCATCCAAACGTCGTCTTGGTCGCTCAGAAATATGATATCGCCGTTGGCCATTGAGAGTGCCTGCCTGAAATTTTTTTGATGCCCTATATTTTTCTCGTTGCGCTTGATTATTACGCTGCCGCCAAAATTGCTCAGAGTCTTTTCTGTAATATCGAGTGTCATGTCGGTCGAGGCATCATCGACTATCACCAGCTCATCGGGCTGGCGAGTCTGACTGATGATGCTCATAAGCTGTGCGTGTATGTGCCTCGCGCCGTTGTATGTGCACATGGCTACTGATATTTTTGGCAAATAGTTTCATCTCCGATAAAATGAGACTTATTCAGTGGGAGTTTTATACTCCCACTGAATCTAGTCGAATTTACCCATTGCCTTATGGGCGCTTATCTCCCGCTTAAGAAGCGGGAGTATTAGCGCCCGTTAGCATCGGATAAAATGAGACTCATGAACTGCTTATTGACAAATAAAATTTTTCCATCGCTTTGCTTGCCGTGCCAATATCATATCCTGCGCTTTTCATTTCTTCCTCCGTGCTTATGCGCGATGAATTGGCGGCATTGATGATTTTATCGGCCCATAGTTTTGGCCCCGCGTCAAGCGGCAGGAAAGTGACGAGCCCTGTGATGGCTGTCTCGCTCGTGACAGCGTCCGACATGACGCACGGCAGGCCGGCGGCCTGTGCCTCGATGCCGACGATGGGCAGCCCCTCGAATCGCGACGGGAGGACAAAAACGTCCATCGCTTGGTAAAGCGAGGCGGCATCATCGCGCTTGCCCAGAAATAAAATCTTGTCGCCTATCCCGAGCCGACGGGCAAGACTTTTCACGGCGGGCTCATTCGGCCCCGTGCCTGCTATCAGCAGTGCCGAGTCCTCGCGCATATTTGACAGCGCACTGAAAATCTCGATAAGAAACTCTTGGTTTTTTTGATAGCACAGTCGCCCGATGTTGCCGACTACGAGCGTGCTGTCCGCGATGCCGAGCGACTTCCTAGTGATGCTTCTTTGATTTTCGTCATATTTATAGCGCGCTAAATCAATGGCGTTTTTTGCAATGCGGTATGACTTTGAGCCGATGACGCGATCGCCGAACATCCATTTTCCCGCAAGCTCCGAGCAGGCAAAAAAATAATCGCATAAACAGGGCAGCATCATTCGCCCCGTCTTGTGGACAATGGTTTTCATGAAGCGCATCGGCGCGCGGCTGTCGTCAATAAAAGTGCTGTGCGAGTGGATTATGATTTTTTTTGCGCCGCATATCTTCGTGAGCGCGATTGTCACGATGTTGGCGTATGAGAGATTAAGATGCACGGCCTCATAGCTTGTGTCGCGAAATATTTTTTTCAGCGCGGCGATGAATGAGAATATATGCGTCGGGCGAGGGACGCGGTAAAAACGTGCGCCCCTGCCGATAAATTCTTTTTCCATCGGCAGCTCATCCTCGTCGTATGTGAGAAAATCAAACTGCACGAGCGAGCAATCAATGTTGCGATAATTCTGCGCGATGTACGCCGTCAGCCCGCCGCCGTCGCGAGCGACGAAGGCCTGCAAAATTCGTATGGGCTTATTCATTGGACGTGACCGAATAAATAATAAAATTTTTCCTGCTCAATATGCGCCCACCCCCATGACGACCGCCTTGAACGTCTTGAAAAGATACATCAAGTCAATCCATATCGACCAGTTCCTGACGTACCATGTGTCCATCGCGACGCGCTCCTCGTACGTCGTGTCGCTGCGCCCCGAGACCTGCCACATGCCTGTGATGCCCGGGCGCACCATGTAGTACTCGCGGATATACTCGCCGTAGCGCGGCACCTCCGCCTGCACTATGGGGCGAGGCCCAACGAGGCTCATGTCGCCCATTATGACATTCAAAATCTGCGGCAGCTCGTCGAGGCTTGTCCGACGGAGGAAAGCGCCGAGCCGAGTCACACGCGGGTCGTTCGTCAGCTTGAAAGACTCATCCCACTCGCGCTTGGCGTCAGGGTGCTCGTCGAGGTACTTCTCAAATTCATCTTTTCCCATAGGCCGCATCGTCTGGAATTTGTAGCAGTTGAACTCCTTGCCATTGCGCCCGACTCTCCTGTGCGAGAATATGACGCGGCCGCGGCTGTCGAGCATCACCGCGAAGGCGAGCACGAGCAGAAAAGGCGATATGACGACACCGCCTACTATAGTGGATATGAGATCGAATGTGCGCTTGATGAAGCGGTTGCCCTGACGCGCGAGATTGTTCTTCAAATTCATCAGCAGAATTTTCTCGCTGAAAAGGACATCGACCTGCACGTCCGCCATAGGCGTGCCGATGAGGTCGGGGACAAAGGCGATGTTCCTCACATGCGGCTGGATAGTCGCTATGAGCTCCGCGAGCCGATCGCGTGACAGGCCGGGAGCGGTGATGATGACCGTGGAGACGCCTATGCGGCGTATGAGCTTCTCGGCCTGCGCGAATGTGCCGATGTGGCGGTATTTTTTTGTTAGCTCCTCCGACACGGGCGCGTCGTCCAAAATGCCGATGATATTATAGCGATAGCCGATGTCCCCGTCGAAATATCGCGTCACTCGCTCGGCAGTCTTGCCCGCGCCGATAAGCACCACCGGCTCATTGAAATAGCGATTTTTCTTCAAAAATTTGAGCAGCGCGTAGCGGCTCAGGTAAAGAAAAAATAACACGAATACCGAGAAGAACACGAAAAAAAGTCGCGACGTCGTCTCGGACAGCTTCAGCAGGTAAAGCAGCATGACGCAGGCGAGCATGCTGTTCAGCACCGCATAGAAAATACGGCGTATTAGGTCAACGATTGGCTGCGCCATCTTGTACGTGTTCATCAGATTGAGGAAAATCATGAAGAAAGCCGGAATCCAGATATACTCGTACTGCGTCGGCAGGTAGTAGGTGGCGTGCCTCCATGTGTCGAGATAATTGCGCAGCATGATTGCCACGTTCTCGGCCAGCACGACAGCCATGTAATCGAATACGGCAAAGAGCAGCGGCAAAAAATATCGCTGCCACTTGTCCTTGCCGAGCATGGAAAACCATTTCAAGGTCAATTTCTCCTTTGATAATGGCTATAAAATAAGACTTATTCAGTGGGAGTTTTATACTCCCTACGATGGACGCTTTCGCGTCCCCATGCATACAGGAGCCTCTAATTCGCTTTGCTCATAAGAGGCTCCAATAACTGAATCTAGTCGAATTTACCCATTGCCTTATGGGCGC
>JAFTAB010000141.1 GCA_017458745.1 Schwartzia sp. (in: firmicutes)
GCAAGCTCGACCGGGCAGGATACCCCGACGGAGGAGAGCGGTCGGGCCGGCGATGCCGACAGGGGAGAGCAGACCGCCAAATCAAATCAGGCGAAAACGCCAAGCCAGACGGAGGGCAACGCGAGGGGAAATCAAAAGATGGGCGACGCTTTTCGGGCGGCGGCAGAAGCCGAGAAGGGCAAGAGCGGCGATACGGGGCGCACGTCATCGGAGACAGGGAGGTCATCTGACACATCGCGCGGCACTGAGGCGGGCAGGCAGCAGGCCGCGGAGCAGGGCAATGCGGCAAAAGACGCGGGGCGGCAGACGGCAAATGGCGAGACCCGCGACGTGACCCAAAATCAAAACAGAGCGCAATCAAATGAAAATGTAAATCGAAATGACAGCAATGCGCCGCAGCAGGGCGCAAAGGCGCAGCAAGGCTCGCAGGGGAATCAGGGCGCACAGACCACGCAGAATAATCAAAGCACACAAAGCCAGCAGGAAATGCAAAACGGTCGGGCAGCGCAGAATGCGCAGGGCAACCCGGCGGAGCACGACGCGGCTGACCCATTTGGCGTGGCCTCGCGTGAAAAGAATAACGGCACGCAGGGGACACAGGGGCAGAATCAGAATATGCGTCAGGGCGGAGAAGGACAGCCGCAGGATAATGTGCAGACGCGCACAGCCCAGACTCAGATGCCGCTGGAGAACACGCGCCAGACGATGGAGACGATGAAGAGCATGGCGCAGCTTCTCATGAAGGACGCGACGCTTTCCGAGCAGGACGCGAAGCTCCTCCAGAATTTCGTCAATCAGAATCAGGGAACGATGACGGAAAAGGATGCGAAGCAGCTCCAGCTTCTCCTGCGCCTCATTCAGAGCAATATGCCCGCCTCGGTTCAGCAGGCGGCGACGCAGCAGAATATGCCGGACATCGCCCGGCTTTGGGCCTTCATGGAGCTGTGCGATGTCGCCTATCTGAAGGAGAAAAATCCGGCGGCGCTCAAAAAGGCGAGCAAGGACATCTCCGAGTTTGCGTCGATGATGAAAAACTCAATGGCTCCGAAAGGCTCCCATGCCTCGGAGAATACCCGCTCGATGAGCTTCATGATGCCAATTTACATGGGCGAGCATGAGAAAGTGCCGTATCCGACATATATCCACATCTACGATGAGGATGTGGACGACCAGCAGAATCCCGGCCAGAGGAAAAAGGAAACGTGGCTGAGGCTTTGCCTTTTGACGGAAAATATAGGCGCTGTCGACGTGACATTCCGCATGTACGAGGAGCATAATGTCGATGTGAGGGTCATTTTCTCCAATCGCGAGGCCGTGGAGGATTTCAGGGAGTATGTGCCGGAGTTCAGGAGCGCCTTTGGCGAGCTGCCGCTTGACCTCATGGATCTATCAATAGGAATGGCAGGGGTAAGGCATGAATGATGACAGAAGACTAAAAAAGCCGCGCACGGAAGCGGAGACAGATCCAAACGTCGAGAAAAAGGCCGTCGCGCTGAGGTACAATCAGGAGACTGACAACGCGCCGCGCGTGGTGGCGAAGGGCAAGGGCTACGTCGCCGAAAATATTCTGGCGGCGGCGCAGTCAAATTCCATACCAGTGTATCAGAACAAGTCGCTTGTCAATTTGCTGATGGCGCTCGACATAGACAAGGAAATTCCCGCCGAGCTCTACACGACCGTCGCGGAGGTGCTGGCGTACATATATCGTATGGACAGGAAAAAGCACGAAGAGAGACAGCGGATAAGATGAACACGAAGGTGCTGGGCAATCGCGGCGAGGCAGCGGCGGCGGATTATCTCGCCGCCAAAGGCTATGAGATTCGCGAGCGTCAATATCGCTCGCCCATGGGAGAGATAGACCTCATCGCGTCAAGGGACGGCGCTTTAATATTCGCCGAGGTGAAGACGCGGCGGAGCACGAGGTACGGCGCACCGGCATCGGCAGTCGATTTCAGGAAGCAGCGCAGGATAATAAATGCAGCGACATGGTATGTCGAGCAGAAAGGATACATCGACATGCCGTGTCGTTTTGACGTGATTGAGGTATACGCGATGCCAGACGGGAAATATGAAATAACGCACTACGAGAACGCGTTTGATACTGATATCGGATAAAATGAGACTTATTCATTGGGAGTTTTAGACTTGGTCTAATTTACCCATTGCCTTATGGGGGTGTCGCATGAAGGAAAATTTTTTCATGGGCATCCCCATTTTTTCTGTCCATATTCACCTTATGGAAACGCTGAATAAAAAGGAGTGACAATCCATGGCTGACCGAGCACAAGAAAAAATTACCGTGAGCGTGCTTGCCTGTAAGGACTGCGGTGCGCCGATGTACCCCGATATGAAGAAAGGCGGCATGAGCTGCGCCTGCTGCGGGCATTTCGTCCGATTCGCGCCGACGGACAAGGAATTTACCCCGCAGATGACCTATCGCCATCAGCCGCTGCAATTTGTCGACGGCTTCCTGAAGCTTGGCCATGTCGCCATCATGGACAAAGATGCGCTGAATCCTCCTCCGCCCGCCGAGCGAAAAATGCGGCGCACGCGGCTGGACGAAAAAATCCGAGCCTGCGACGCGGACGCTCTCGACGCGATAAACGACGAAGCCTATCTCGAGATGAACTGTCCGCACTGCGGAAAAAAGCTCACTCCCAAGCTTACGGACAATATTTTCACCTGTCCTTATTGCGGGCAGAAGTTCGGCGACTTCGACCGTCTGTCCACCGGCGATTTTGATGCGACGCTGATTGTGGGTCGCAAGTACAACTTTTTCGGAAAATGTCTGCCATTCCATTTGCACCGCGAGGAAGCGGCGCAGGCCGTCGCCGCATTGCGGCGGAGGCACGCAAATGATTTTGCGGACGACAATATCGAAGAACGCGCGAAGGAGGAGTTGGTCGCCGCCTATGTCCCCGTGCAGCTTTCGGATTTCCGTTGGAAAATGCAGGTCAAGTCGGAACGTGGAACCTTCTGGTTTTATCAGGAATGTTTGAATTGGGCGTGGACGCGCACGCTGATGTTCGACGCGTACCTGCTGGACGAGCTGGCGCCGTGGGATTACAGCGAGATCTCGATTCTGAAGCCCGCCTATCTGGAAGGGAATGTGCGTCTCTTCGCGTCGCAGAATATCGGCGAATGGCAGGCGGCGATTTCCAGATTTATTTTGCAAAAAAAGACGCCCGCCCGTCTGAAATCGGCATTCGGCCTCGAACGATGCGAGCTGCTGCAAGTCTCCCTCGACCTCCGCAAGCACAAATTCGCGTTCCTGCTGCTTCCGATTTACTTCCTTGACTGCAAAAAAGACGCAAAGGAAAACGGCAGGCAAACCCGCGTGATGGTAAACGGGCAGACCGGAAAAGCGGCGGCGCTGATCATGGACGAGAGCAATAATGATATCATCCGCGCAGTGGAGCCGGCAACGCCCTATGTCTTCGCGAAGGGCGGCGAGCGCACCATGTTTTCGCCGCCTATGCCCGTAAAATACATAAAGCAGCCGTTCCTTCACCAACGGCTGCGCATCGAGGAAGCCCTCGAAACACCATCCGGAATCGGCGGATTTTTTTCAAAGCTGTTCGGATAATCGAGTGGGAGGCGGTGATCAGCCGCCC
>JAFTAB010000023.1 GCA_017458745.1 Schwartzia sp. (in: firmicutes)
AAGTTTGAGGCTTTTCGCCTTTTTTACCGGCAAAGATTCGCTATTTCTAAGGCTTGTACCTTATTGTTGATGTGGGAAGTTTGAGTGCTATAATTTAATTCGCTTTCCCATGACATTTTTCCTGCTTGTCCCTCAAAATTTCGATTAATTATAAATTTTTGCATGATAATTTAAGCAAATAGCGAATTTAATAATTTAAGGAACCGCCGATTGGGCGTGACGCGCCTTGCCTTGCGAAAAACTCTCGTCACGGGTGAGCCAAAGCGATAATATGCCATGAATTTACTTAATCGTCGTTTCCTTAATAATGTGGTATAATATTTTTATTCATTATATATTATAAGTCTCATTTTTATCGGAGGAGATTTTCTCATGCCAACTGAAAAAAAGACAACCAAAAAAGCAAAAGCGAGCGAGAAAAAAATTGCCGCAGCAGAGGAAAAAGATACAGCAGCAAACGAGCAGGCTCCATCGGACGACGCAACCAAAAATGAAAAAGAAAAAATAGAATCGCCAAAAAAGAAGACCGTGAAACGCGCGACGAGGAAAACTAAAAAGGCGGCCGAGAAAGACGAGGCCACAAAAGAAGAGCCAACGCGCGACGAGGAAACCGATGATAAGCCCAAGGCCGCAAAAAAGGAGCATAAGGATTTACTCTTCGCCCTCGACATCGGCACTAGGAGCGTCATCGGCATCGTCGCCGACCGTGAGCCGGACGGCTCGCTCACAATAATCGACACCGCGCGGCAGGAGCACAAGACACGCGCGATGCTCGACGGCCAAATACACGACGTCCCTCAGGTCGCGTCAGTCATCACGGCGGTGAAGGGCACGCTCGAAAAATCAGTGGGCCCGCTCAAGAACGTCGCGGTCGCCGCCGCCGGGCGCGCCCTCTACACCATGACCGCCGACGCCGAGATGGAATTTACCGGCGTCATTACCGCCGAGGAGGAGAGGCGACTCGACTTCGCGGGCGTGCAGGCTGCGCAGGCAAAGCTCGCCGAGGGCGGCATGGTCGATGACCCGACCCGCTATTACTGCGTCGGATACAGCACAGTGAAATACACTCTCGACGGCAGCCAGCTCAAAACGCTGGTCGGCCAGCGCGGCAAAGTCGGCACGGCGACAGTCATTGCCACTTTCCTCCCACGTCAGGTCATCGACTCGATGGACTCGGCGCTGCAGGCGACCAACCTTGAGATGAAGGCCATCACCCTTGAGCCAATCGCCGCCATCAATGTGCTGATACCGCCGACGATGCGCCACCTCAATCTCGTGCTCGTCGACATAGGCGCAGGCACGTCCGATGTCGCGATAACGAAAAACGGCTCGGTCATCGCCTACGGCATGGTGCCGATGGCGGGCGACGAAATCACCGAGGCCATATCGCAAAAATTCCTGCTCGACTTCAATGTCGCCGAGCGCATAAAACGCGAGGCAACGAGCGGGAAAAACCTCGTATTCGACGATATACTTGGCGGGCACTACGAGAAAACGCCCGACGAAGTCATAGAGCCCATACTGCCGACCATAGAGAAGCTGGCGGAAGCCATCGCAAAGCAAATCATCGACCTCAACGGAACGGAGCCGCAGGCAGTGCTGCTTGTCGGCGGCGGCGCGCTCACTCCCCGTCTGGCCGAGTACGTCTCAAAGGCGCTGTCGCTCACGGACGGCCATGTGGCAGTGCGTCACCCCGACTCGGTCGACGGCATAAACAACCAGCCCGACATACTCAAGCAGCCCGACGCCGTGACGCCGCTCGGCATACTCAAAATAGCGTCGCTCAACACGCTCCATTTCCTCACGATTTTCGTCGGCGACGAAGAATACAGGCTATTCAATTTCCGCGACCTCACCGTCTCCGACGCGCTGCTCAATGCCGGCATACAGCTGAAGAAGATGCGCGGCAAGCCGGGACTCGGACTCCAAATTACCGTCGAAGGCAAGACAAAATTCTTCCCGGGCACGATGGGCAGCTTGGCACGCCTGACGATTGACGGCAAGGAAACCTCGCTTGACGCGCCGATTGCCGACGGCAGCCGCATAGAAATTATCCCGGGAGACGACGGCGTGAATCCGGACGTCACGATTGACGATGTGATTGATATGCCCGAGGACTATCGCCTCTACATAAACGGCCACGAGAAGCTGCTGCCCGCCGAGCTGCTGGTGAACGGCGAGAAACCGCGCGAGGGACAGCTCCTGAACGACGGCGACATAGTGACGAAAAAGGAGACGCGCAGCATCGGCGAGGCACTGAGGAACGCGGGCTACCCGCCGACAGGCAAGCGAATCAATTTCAAGCTAAACGGCATCGAGACGCAGTTCGCGAGCGTCCCCGACATACTCGTGAACGACGAACCAGCGACGCTCTCAATGCTCGTGCACGACGGCGACCGCATCGAGTACATGACAAACGGCGAGCCGAAACTCTCCGATGTGCTCGACCTGAAGGAGCGCGACACATATCTCACGATATATTTCAACGGCGCGGAGCAAAAAGTGCCGTCAGACAACGTCACGCTGGAGGTCAATGAGCGACCGGCCAGCCTCAACACCATCATAACCGAGGGCTGCGTCGTCCGCTACGAGAGAGACGAGCGGCGCGCCACGCTGGTATCACATGCGCTCGCCGCTGTGAAATTTGAGCCGCCCGCATCGTCGAGCGGCCTGACGGTGGGGCTGCTGCTCAACGGCAAGCCCGCAAGCCCAAACGACCCAATCAAAAACGGCGACGCCCTCGACATAAAGATAACGCCAAAATCACAGGACGCTCTCGTGTCATCCGCGCCCGCGAAGGACGCGCCGCCTCCGAAGCCCGAGCCCAAGCAAAGCCTGCTGGGAGACTTCAAAGAAAAAATTTTGGAAACGGCAAAGGCAGAAGATGCCAA
>JAFTAB010000142.1 GCA_017458745.1 Schwartzia sp. (in: firmicutes)
CAATGGCGTGGCCAATAGTATGACCGAAATTCAGTATGCCGCGAAGCCCATTGTCACGCTCGTCCTTTGCGACGACGTCCGCCTTTATCTCACATGAACGCTTCACGATGTGAGCGATGGAAGATTGCTCCATCGACAGAATGTCATCTGCGTGTTTTTCAAGAAATTCAAAGAAATCGGCGTCATAAATCACGCCATATTTTATTACCTCGCCAAGCCCCGTGTGCAGCTCTCGTTTCGGCAGCGTGCCAAGGCAATGCAAATTGACGAACACGGCGAGCGGCTGATAAAACGCGCCTATAAGATTTTTGCCCATGGAGTGATTGACGGCAACCTTGCCGCCGACGCTGGAGTCAACCTGGGCAAGCAGGCTGGTAGGCATCTGAAAGAACGGAATGCCCCGCATATATGTCGCAGCGACGAACCCCGCGAGATCCCCCACCACGCCGCCGCCCAGCGCGAATATGGCGGAGTGTCTGTCAAGCCCCGCATCAATGGCGCGTGTTATCACGCTCTCCGCCATGGCGAGCGACTTTGATTTCTCACCGGCGGGAATGAGATATGTCGTCGGAGTGAGCCCCGCCGATTTCAGCATATCGCAGGTCTCGGCGGCGTAAATCTTTCCGACATTGCTGTCAGAGACGACCATCACTTCCTCAGACAGATTGAATTTTTTCACCGTAGCGACAATATTATCATCAATATCGCTTCCGATCAGTATGTCGTAATCATTCCTAGGCAAATCGACGTGAACTGTCTCCATCAAATCCCCATCCCCTTCAAAAATCGACAAATCCCATCCGTCACCTGAAGCGGCGAGAGGTCGCTCGTGTCCACCGTGAAATCCGCGCCGTCATAGATGCCCTTTCGACTCTCAAGCAATGCGGCTATCGCCTCGCGCCTGTCACCGCATGAGTTCCCCGCAGCATCCAGCACCGGTCGCTCGCCCCTTTTTGACGTGCGCAGGAGAATATTGTCTATGTCAGCCGTCAGCGCGACCACGAAGCTGCTTTTCCTCAGCAGAGCGGCATTGCTTTCATTTTTCATTGTGCCGCCGCCCGTGGCTATGACTATATTTTTTCTCTCGCACAGCTCCGCCACCGCCTCGCTCTCGCACCTGCGGAAATACTCCTCGCCGTGGAGCGCGAATATATCCTTTATCTTCATGCCCTGATGCTTCTCGATATACTCGTCCATGTCAACGAACGGACGCCCGAGACGGCTCGCAAGCATCCTGCCCGTGCTCGATTTTCCCGTCCCCATGAATCCAATCAGGACTATATTTTTATTTGAAGCCATTTCTTTTCAGCCGCTCCTTATATGACGCGATTGAAGACAGCACATCTCCGAGCGTGTCGCCGCCAAATTTTTCAAGCAGCGCGTCGGCAATGACAAAAGCGGTCATAGCCTCGCCCACGACCGATGCCGCCGACACGGCGCAAACATCGCTGCGCTCCTTCGATGCAAGCACCGGCTCCCTCGTCGCAACGTCAATCGAATGGAGCGGCTGCATCAATGTGGGTATCGGCTTCATAGCCGCCCGAACAACTAAGGTCTCCCCGTTGCTCATGCCGCCCTCTATTCCCCCGGCGTGATTAGTCCTGCGAGTCACCCTGCCATCCTCATAGTAAATCTCATCATGCGCTTCGCTTCCGAGCATATCCGCGTACAAAAAACCGTCGCCGATCTCCACGCCTTTTATCGCCTGTATCGACATCATTGCCCCGGCAAGCCTCGCGTCAAGGCGTCGGTCATACTCCGCATGGCTGCCCAGCCCCACGGGCACGCCACGCGCCACGACCTCGAAAACGCCTCCCAGAGTGTCGCCCGCTTCTTTAGCGGCGCGAATTTTCTCCTTCATGCGCTCCTCTGCATCTTTGTCATAGCAATTAAGCTCAGACGACGTTCCATTTATATCGCTGACTTTCACCTTCGCCCTGTCAATGGAAACGCCTCCTATATTGGTCACATGAGAGGCGACAGTTATCCCGCACCGCGAAAGGAACTGCTTTGCGACAGCGCCGACCGCGACCCTCATGGCCGTCTCCCTCGCGCTGGATCTCTCCAGTATATCGCGTATGTCGCTCCTGTCATATTTCTCAATGCCGGCGAGATCCGCATGACCGGGACGGGCAGCCGTCACGCGCGCAAGGTCATCGGGAGGCTCCCCGAATGTCGCCATCTTCGCTCCCCAGTTCCCATGGTCGCGATTTTTGACAATGATGGTGATAGGCCCGCCAATCGTCTCTCCAAATCTCACGCCCGAGACAATCTCCATCGTGTCATGCTCTATTTTCATCCGCCCTCCGCGGCCATATCCCATCTGGCGACGTGCCATGTCATGATTCATTTCGCCCTCGTCAAGAGGTATGCCGCTCGGCATTCCCTCGATTATAGCCGAAAGACATTTCCCGTGCGACTCCCCCGCCGTCAAAAACCGTAAACGCGCCATTCTATTCCTCTCCCGCCTTCAAAAATTGACTATGCCAGCTATGCCTCATTTCTTCTCATAAGAATAGATGGATATATCCATCGTGCCCGAAAATATTCCATTCTCGTCGGCTCGCCCGCCAACTCCATGCACTGTCACGAATCGCCCGCCGTGCTCAAGAATCTTCAGGAAATCAAGCACCTCAAAATAATTTCCCTTGAAATTGATAACAATATGCTGCTCATAATAGCCGTTTTTATTTTCTGCTGCCTCCGGCATCATTCCCAGCAGCTTGGCATTGGATTGGAGTGCCATAAACTGAAGCTCCCCCATGAACGCGCTCGTGTCCATCGCCAAAGGCATCAGCGCCCTGTTCTCTTCCTCGCGAAGCTCAATATCCGCCGCGTAATCATCGACATCGGGATGATCATGGAGAAAAAGTTTGAGCGCGGCAAGCTCGCCGGAGAGCTGACGCGCCTCCTGACGGGCGCGAGCGATGCGCTCCGTTTGCCACCCATGAACGAAAAAATAAAATATTGCGGCAATCGCGCACATAAAAACAGAAGCGGCAAAAAATATTTTTTTATCTTGCATCGTCATGAAATCCTCATACCGATCACAAAGCAAAAGATTCACCAAAAATCAGGTCGATAATTATTTTCAAAAAAATAACCGAATTGAAAAATTCATATCCTCCGCGTTGCCGCCCGACGCTTCAAATTTTTCAAGCACCGGGGCAGACGAAAACATTTTCTTGTTCTCGTCAAGCATCTGGACAAAATCCACGAGCGCGGCATAGGATTTCGCTTTTCCGCGGCACCTCACGTCGCCATCGCCCATCGGCTCCAGCTCCGTCAGGCGCACATTATCCATCGTCGTGATTCCCAGCACATAGAAAATATAATACCATGAACGCCTATCAGATGACAAGCTGACAAGAATTTTATCCGTCGCCTCGACGTATCGCCTTTTGTCCTCCAGCGACGCGAGCATGGCGCGCTCACCGTCCAGCATCGTCATCTGGTTTTTGAGCTTTGCCACCTCACGCTCCGCTTTTATCATCCTCACCGTATTAACAGAAAAAACGGAGAAAAGCAAAATAAGGAAATAAATAAACGCTTCCTTGACAACTTCATTGCAAGCAAGCCCGCCGGATTTTGATTTTCGCGGCAAAAAATTGACACACGCGAACTCGTCGCCATCATGGATAGCAGCCATCGCGGCATACAGTGCAAAAAACGCTCCCCTGCCCCACTTATCCGCGTCGTCATTATTCACGAGAGCAATCTCACGGTCATTCATCCGTATCACGCCGCCCGACGACTCATACTGAAAATGCAAGGGAATGACAGTCATGACGTTCAGCCTCAGTCCCTCTCTTTTCGCCGCGTCAATCAGCCTCATTCCACGCTCATTGTCTATGGCGGCAGCCCACACCACGTCGCCTCTGCTCTCAAAAGTTTTCAAATATCGTTCCTCGCCAAACGGGCAGTTGACATCAATGTCCCAAAAGACTGCCTCCCTCAGCTCGTCCTCTTTCATCCGTGGAAAAACTTTTTCATACGAAAATATTTCATCCTGCGAATAAGCGGTGCCGACATTGCCCATGGTCATTTTATTGACATGGCACTCCGCGCAGACACGCTCTATCAGCTGCACCGCACGCGGCGCATCATACCCTTCATCAAAAAATTGCTTCTCTATGAAATTTTTTACCTTTAGAGCATTATCCTCCCTCGCAAGCTCAATGACATACATAATATCGCCGTCAGCATAAAAGCCCAGCGATAAATTCTCATTGCTCAAGCCGCCACCGCCATCACTTCTCCATACTCTTTATGAAATACCTGCCATCGGCACCGCTCTTTTTGAGATACGCTATGACCCTGATTTTCTTCCCATCGCGTTCCGCCACCGCCATGAGCTCAATCTCGCCCTTGCTCGATGATGCGGAACGCCTTCCGTACACATCGCACGTCGCACCGCCCGATGACCAGCCGTCAATAAATTTGACCGCCTGAGTTTTGTTTTTTATGCTGTCACGGACGCTCTCATTGTCATTGATTGAGGCCTGCGCGACAAGCAACACATTCTGCGCCTCTCGCCTCAAATCCATTGAGGACAGCAATATATCAGTGCTCTCCGCCTCTGACTTTGTTATTGTGAAAAAGGCGAACCCCAAAAACGAAAGCATTGACAGAATAACAATCCCGATAATCGAGGCCATGCCGCGCTCATTTTTGAATATTTTCATCATTAATCGCCTACGGCAATGTCGTCGCAGACCGAAGCTCGTACTCTCTCCCCGTCAGGGAATTTCTCGCCTTTATGGAATAGCGCACAGTCTTTTCGCCGTATTTTGCACATTCAAACGAAACTATTATTATATTTCCAAGCGTCGTCTCACCGGTCATCGGCTGTATCCCCTTGATCATCCTGCCTTCCTTCACGCCATAAGACAGCCACGTTCCAAAAGCCCCGCCCGGCTTTTTGATGCGCAGCACGCCCGGCTCCGCCTTTGCGTCAATCGCATACATCAAATCATGCTGTATGGCCTCCATCGAAAATTGAATCTCCTTCTGCATCTCAAAATCACTTAACGCGATAACATACGTTTTTAGCCCATAAGCTAAAAAAACTGCCATTGACAGCAGCATAATCGAGACCATCGGCATCGCAATCAAAAGCTCAATGAGCGTTGCCCCTTTTTCGTCGTGAACGATTCTCTTTATATCACTCATGGCAATCAACCAGACGGCGATACATTTTCTCCTTTGTCTTTCCGCGCTCCTGCCACGACAGCGTCACCTCGACAGAGCGCAGCCCGCCCTCCGCAGGCCTCACGGCAGTCGAAACGTGAAACTCGCGGCCATTGAGCTTTATCGGCTCAGCGCCATCACCGAGCCAGGGAAGCGTATCGACACTCCGTAGATACGACTTCGGCTGCGCCTCCGCGTAAGCGATTTGCTCCTCGGCGATGAACGCGGCCGTCACGAGGGCTGACGCATCCTCGCGCTGGCGCGTCAGCGCAGAAAAAAGCACGAAAGAGAAAGAAGCGGCGAAAATGATAAAGGCCAAAGCGACGGCCTCAATCAAAAAGAAGCCCCTTTCCCCCTCATCCTCGCCGCAAAAATCAATATGGCTCGCCATTATTGCGGCGGCGTCTTTGATACTCTCACTCGCCCGACCGAGTCCACTATGATGTATCGTGTCTCGTCGCCTCCTGTCATTTTCACAGTCGCGGGCGGCTTGACAGTGCCGTCGTGCTCGAATTTTATTTCCCACCTTGTCACAGTATTGACAAAACGGCACGACATGAAATCGGGCAGCTCGCGTTTATGCCCCTCAATATCGACAGTGCCCTTATTGATAGCATAGCCATTACTTTTAATGCGCATAAAAGGCGTCGCGCCGCTGACAGTTATCCCCTCAAAATCGCTATGAACCGGCATATAGTTCATAGTCATCTCACGAAGATAGCGCAGCTCCGTCGCCATCCGCGCCGCCTCATAATCAAGTCTCGCCGTCCTCATTCCGAGAGCCAGCATCGGCATCGCGACAGCGGACAGGATTCCAATCACGCTGACAGCGACAATAGTCTCAACAAGAGTAAACCCACGCTCATTCACAAGAATAGCCCACTATAAAAAGCGGCTATCCCCTCGCCATATACCGACGCGGCAAAAGCCCCAACAGACAAAAAAGGACCGAACGGGATTGACGCACTAGCCGGCATATTTCCAAGCAATACAGCCATCAGTGCAAAACTCCCTCCGACCCAAAAAGAAATCAATATCGCGATGAGCAAACCGGCAGGCGAAAGCCAAAGCCCCAGCACAAAAACAAATTTTACATCGCCAAGGCCAATGCCGCCGCGCGAAACAAAACGAATCCCCCAAACCAAGGCGCTCGCCGCAAAAGAATATGCAAAAACATAAAGCAAATTATAGGGCGAAATGCCGCCAGCCAAAAGAAACATCAAAGCGCAGAGCGCCATGCAAACGAGCCATTTATTAAGAATAAGGCCGTATCGCGCATCAAACACGGCAACCCATGACAGAAAAAAAGCCAGCGAGGCACACTTGACGAATGAAATAGATAAACCAAATTCGAGCAAAGGAAAAAACAAAGAAACAATCCATATTATAAAAAAAGCTTTTTTGTCGCGTTGAAATAAATCACGCGATAAAAGCACTGCCTCCTTGTCGCTCACTTCAAAACCCCATGTCAATTTTTGTCCTGCTTGCCAAAATCCTTTATCGTGTATTCCCCGCACTTGGCCTCTGTGCCGTCAGCGGTAAGGCCATACGCCGCTCCGGAAAAATCCTTCGCGTCGGACTGCCCGCGAAGGAGGCACTTGCCGGACGGCGGCTTCAGATTATCAATATCGACAATATATCCCTTGAGATCGGAAGATAGATTCGTCGGGTACTTGCCGTTTTCCGCCTGATACATCGCGATGGCCGTGTTGAGCGCGCGCAAATCCGACTGCACCTTGGCTGTATTGGCAAGCACGATTGCATTGGAAAAACGAGGAACCGCAACGACAGAAAGAATCCCGATAATCGATATGACAATCAAAAGCTCGATGAGCGTGAATCCCCTTTGTGACGCGTCCTTCATACTTTCCATGCAGCTCAAAACCTCCCAAAACATATAAACACCGAAATTTTTGAAAAACAACAACTAATATGATACTACAAAAATAAAAAAATTGCCACATTTTCCAAGAGTTTAATCTAAAAAAATGTGACAATGAACTTTTTTTCGATATAAAATCAACGATTATAGGCATTTTTATGTCTTCATTTTGCCAAACGCAATCCATTTTATGGGGATTATGCCAAAAAATCACATTTTAAGATTGGGGATTATGCAAAGATATGGTAAAATAACGATGGGGATTATGCAAAATTCGAATCCTCGAAAGGAGACGCCCCATGTTCAAACGTAAGATTTATCAGCAAATGCTAGAATGGAAGAAAAAATCCCGAGGTCAGTCGGCACTTTTAATCCAAGGAGCACGACGCGTCGGGAAATCGACCGTCGCGCAGGAGTTTGCGCGGCGAGAATACAAGAGCTTTATTTTGATTGATTTTTCGAAGGCGAACCCAGAGATTGTCAATCTCTTTCGCGACATGCACGACTTGGACTCTTTCTTTTTGCAGCTTCAAATGCTTTGTAAAGTCCGTCTCTATCTGAGAAATTCCTTGATCATCTTCGATGAGGTGCAGCTTCAACCGTTGGCTCGTCAATCTATCAAGCATCTCGTGGCGGACGGTAGATACGACTATCTGGAAACCGGCTCGCTGATTACCCTTCGCAAGAACATTGAAAATATCCTGATTCCCAGCGAAGAGGAATGCCTGCATATGTTTCCGATGGATTATGAGGAATTTCTTTGGGCGAGGGGAGACGAAGTCACCGCCCCCCTCCTTCGCGAACGGTTTCAAGAAGGAAAAGCCTTTGGCGACGGCGTACATCGAAAACAAATGCAGGATTTTCGCCTGTATATGCTCGTCGGTGGAATGCCACAGGCGGTTGAAACGTTGCTTGACTCGAATAATTTTGCCCAGATTGACCATATGAAGCGCAACATCCTGACACTTTACGAAAACGATTTTAGAAAAATAGACCGTTCCGGCCGCGCTTCCCAACTTTTTGACGCCATTCCCGGCGAACTTGGAAAGCATTCTTCGCGTTATCAAGTTACGAAGGTGATTCGGCATCAGCGTGCAAAAAACGTGCGGGATATTGTGGCGGATATAGCCGATTCCATGACGGTGCTTCCTGCGTTTCGCGTTAGCGATCCCGGCCCGGGAATGTCTCTTGGCAAGGATATTGACCGCTTCAAGCTGTACCTTGCGGACACAGGTCTCTTTGTTACACTTGCTTTCAAAGACCGCGCTTTCACTGAGAATATAATTTATGAAAAGCTACTCTATGGAAAGCTTCCTGCCAATCTCGGCTATCTATATGAAAACATCGTTGCTCAGACATTCCGCTCCAATGGTTATGAGCTCTTTTACCATACGTTTCCTTCCGATACTTCCAATCATACGTATGAGATTGATTTTCTGTTGGCGCGGCAACACAAAATCTGCCCCGTGGAGGTAAAGTCCGCTGCTGCAAAGCTACACGCGTCCCTTGACCGCTTCCGCGCAAAACACAAAAAAGGCATCGCTGAAAGCTATGTCATTTGCGGCAAAGACTATGCCACAGAGGACGACGTGAAATATATCCCCTTTTATTTGGCACATCTCCTTTAAGGAAACACCGAATAATTCCCACCGCACCCCACGCGCGAATACTTTCCAAAAACTCATCTTCCTCTTTTATGCAACCCCTCGGTTCTTTTAATGTATATAATATTTGACATAAAGTCATATAACGTATAAGATAATATATATTATGATTTCTGTCATACATAAAAACGAAGTTTATTTTCATTCCAACATCAATAAAACGAAATCGGAGGCCACTCATGTTCCCTGTTCTCCCTCACGTCCAGCGCACCTTAACGCAGCTCGGTAATCAAATCAAGCTGGCACGATTGCGGCGAAACCTGTCCGCCGACCTCATCGCGGAGCGCGCCGGAATCAGCCGCGCCACACTTCACGCCATCGAAAAAGGCGCTCACTCCGTATCCCTCGGTGCCTACGCCATGGTACTCCACTCCCTTGGCGGCCTCGACAAAGACCTGCTGCTCGTCGCCAAAGATGAACGAATGGAGCAAACCATGCGCGAACTTCAAATTTCCATCCGAAAACGCGCCTCTAAACGAAAACAGGAGAAAACTCATGGAAAATAAAACCGTTTACGTCTTCATGGAGCAAGATGCCATCCCTGCTTTAGTCGGAAAGCTTTTCATCGATTACGGCAAAGGAAAAGAAACCTATTCCTTTGAATACACCGAAGATTGGCTCTCCTTGCCGGAACGGTTCGCCATTGATCCTGCGCTGCCTCTCTTTCGAGGCCGTCAATACCCGAAGAGCCAAAATCTTTTTGGCGTATTTCAAGATGCCTCCCCTGACCGCTGGGGAAAAACGTTGTTGCAGCGCCAAGAAAATATCCTCGCCCGAAAAAACGGCAGAAAACCCAAAAAGCTCTTGCCCAGTGATTACCTTCTCGGTGTCTGCGACGAAGCCCGCATGGGAGCACTTCGATTTTCCCTCGGCCCAAACGAGCCTTTTCTCTCCTACGGAAACAAACTCTCCATCCCTCCGTTTATGAATCTGCGGAATTTAGAAGCCGCTTCTCGCGCTTTTGAAAACGACGAAAACCATTTCGAGGAAAAATGGATTGCACAGCTCCTCGCCCCCGGATCCTCACTAGGCGGCGCACGCCCCAAAGCTACCGTCCGCGATACGGGCGGCACGCTTTGGCTGGCAAAATTCCCCTCCCGGCACGATGACACCGACGTAGAAGCATGGGAAAAAACCGCACTTGACCTCGCAAAGATGTGTGACTTAGCCGTCCCGCAAACAAGCCTTCAAAAATTCTCCAAGTTCGGCTCGACACTCTTGGTTGAGCGGTTTGACCGTATAAAAACAGAACGAATCCATTTTTCGTCTGCCATGACATTTCTCCAAAAATCCGACGGAGATGATGCCAGCTATCTTGACATCGTCAACATACTGTTGGAGAACAGCGCAAATCCTAATACAGACCTAGAAGAACTCTGGAAAAGGGCAGTATTCAACATCCTGATTTCCAATTCCGACGACCACCTTCGCAATCACGGCTTTTTGCACACAAAAACCGGCTGGCGTCTCTCCCCGCTCTATGATCTAAACCCCACCCCCTATGGCGACTCCCTGTCACTCGCCCTTTCTTTCGACGACGCCACAATGTCCATAGACACAGCCATAGAAACCGCCCCTTTTTACCGGCTGACAGTCTCCTCTGCCAAGCGTATAGCCGCCGCCATGGCAAATATCGTCAAAACCAACTGGCCAAAAACAGCCATGCAAAACAATCTTTCCCGCGCCGCAATAGAAGCCATGCGCCCAGCATTTTCCTTGGCAGAACAAAGTTTATGACACAATTGCTTTATTCCAAAACGAGCGTGGCACCACATACTCTGCGGTGCCACGCCCGTTTTTCTTTTTATTCAAAGCTGCGTCCAGCATAGCATCTGACCCACGCCTAAGAAACCGTCACGAAATAAGTTATACATCTTGCTTGCACAGTTTATTTCATCCATTTCCTAACGAATGAGTTCATTCCTTAAATCGCGTACAGTACTGTTTCCTCTCCCCAGAAAGTGTAATGACGCAGGTAAAATCTGTACTCGTCATTATATGACAGTATCTGCCGCGGGATGTCAACGATGTCCTCTTTCCTGTGATACACGCATATGGCAAGCTTCGGCTTGTCATTTTTTATTGTCATTCGCGCCCCCTCAAGAGCCTTAGACTCGGCTCCCTCTATGTCCATCTTTATGAACGTCACGCCCTTGCCACGAAGCTCATCGTCAATCGACGCGACCGGCACTTCAATCTCGCCCTCGTCGCTCAGGCTGGACGAATCGAAATCCTCGTGAAAATGAAGCATTTCACTCTTGTTCCATGCACCCTTGGGAATCAGCGTCCATTTATCCTTCGGCAACGACGACAGATTCTTCTTGCAATTCTTTCGGTTCTCCGCGCTCGGCTCAAAGCAGTATATGTGCCTGTATTTTTTTGCCCACTTTGCAAATTCAAGCGAAGTTCGCCCGTCGAAGCACCCGGCATCCACGAACACCTCCTCGCCGCTGTTTTCTAGATAAGGCAAGTCGAAGTACTGCTTTCCCTCCATTTCGGCTACGACCTCGTCAAGCCTGATGATTTGCTCGTCGCCAACGCCGAGCCCATGCAGCTGATCCAGCATCGCGGCTTGGTAGTTCATGTTGCTCTTGCGGGCCGCTATGTACGCGCGCGCTTCTTTGTCGCCCCTTATTGAGTCGGGGAGCGCAACGGCGACGCCGCCTATCATATTGCCGTGAAGGCTCTCATTATTGTCGAGTATTTTTTCCCACAGTCGCGGAGTGTATGAAAGCACGTCGCGCCCAAAGGCTCCCGCCCCGAAAAGATAATTATGTCCCTTGTTCTCATCCATGAGCTTAAGTACTCCCTGCCATATGGGGTTCCTTATCCCCATTTCCCTTGCAAACTCTTTATTGCCGGTGACGCAGTACATCACCCTCAGAGTGAAAAGCCTTCTGGACTCTTCATCGCCCAGCCTCTCATAAACGTCAGCGAGCATGTTCTCCATTTGGGAGTCCCCCTGTCTTTTTTCGTGTATTCTCATGATAATCTTATAAAAATAGCTATCTAGGATTTGCCCTCATAACAGTCTATCTTCCGCAAAGCCGCTCTCAGTTCATTCGTCATTGCAATTATTTTTTCAATTCCTTTCCGGCGAAGCTGGGCAATCACGCCGTACTGATCCTTCTCGCGGATAGCCACCAGCACAACTTCGCCGTCCGCGGGAATCATATCTTCCAGAGCAATGACAGGAACGCCTCTCACTTCTTCCGGATTTCCCTCATGCGAAGAGACAACGAAGGCGCGCACATCAATCCCCCTTGCAATGAGCGCATCAAGTACCTCTTTCCCCACTTTTCCCGCTCCGTATATGCATACGCTCCTTCTCTTTTCAATTTCATTGAGGAATCCCGTCGCGTACATTCCCCCGCGCTGCAGCCGCTCGAATGCTCTCATAAGTGCCTTTTCGGGATTTCCAAGTATCGCGTTGACTTTGCTCCATTCCGCCTCTTCCCAGCACTCGCTTTTCAGAAAGCCTCGCTTTTCCATCTCCTCAAATTCTTTTATCACATGGCTGAAGAAATCAATTTTGTATTTGTCAGCTATGCGCCCGTAGTTCCATTTATAAATTCGGTACATTATTATGGGCACAAGATGGCCGACCCGTGTCTCAAGCTTTTGCCGCTCGGAAAGGAAGCGCCAAAGTTCCGCGAACTCGTCGCAGTCGCAGTAGACCTTCTCGGCGGA
>JAFTAB010000143.1 GCA_017458745.1 Schwartzia sp. (in: firmicutes)
CGCCAATATCTGGGAGATCGGCGCTCGCTATCGCTTCGACAAGAATCTCATGATAAGCGGCGCATACGCGCAGAACGCAAAGGGCGACTTCGCGAAATCGTCCCGCCGCGCATGGTACGCGCAGCTCGACTACAAGGGGGCGAAGCTCAGTGACCCCGGCTCCTACGGCGTGTTCGTTGCTTATCGCTCCATCGGCAACACGGCGGTGCTCTGCCCGACCTACAACGTGTGGGACGGCATGATCGGAAAGAAGGGCTGGCACATCGGCGCGAAGGTCACAATGATGAGGAACGTGTTCGGCATAATCGAGTATTTCAACGGCAAGAGCATCTCCGTCGGCGACATCGAGTACGGCGGAAAGAACAGGTCGGGCAGGGACGCGAGCAGCATCTTCGCGCGCGTTGAGTGCTACTTCTGATAAGACGAAGTTTTTTACCATAAATCATAATTATGAAATAAATTGACATTGTGTTTTTTCGGTGATATTATCTTATAAGTGACAAATTCAATTTAATTTGATTTAATCAGGTGTCGAAGACTTAATAGAAAAGCTAGACGAGCTAGCGCGGTCCCGCCACTGTATCAGCGAGCTGAATGGCAAAATGTCACCGGGGGATGTCCCCTGGGAAGGCGCCATTGAGTGATGACCTGGAGCCAGGAGAACTGCCTGATTATGTTGCCATTGACCTGCGTGGGATAGGAAAGGGCATGATTTTTTTGCGTGTCTTGCTCTTTTCCGTTCGCGGAAAAGAGCATTTTTTATTTTTACCAAAATCATTTATTATTCAAAGGAGAGATTTTCTTATGAAAAAACTGAAGACCCTCGTTGCGGCTTCACTCGCATGCACTACATTCTTTGGCGTGTCGCAGATCGCGTCGGCCGCCTACTCGCTCAACCCCGAGGTAAAGGCCCCGACCCCCGCGCTCCTGCACGCGGCGCAGATCGGCGTGCTGTCCTATGACAATCCCGATATGCGCGACGCGGAAAATAAGGACGCTATACTCGTCATGAGCTTCGGCACGACGTTCAAGGACACGCGCGCGAAGACCATCGAGGCGACTGTCGCCGATATCAAGGCCGCTCATCCGAACACGAAGGTCGTGCTCTCATTCACTTCCCATATCATCGTCGATCGCATCCAGCAGAACGAGGGAATCAGAATCCCGACACCCGAGGAGGCTCTTGAGCAGCTCAAAGAGGAAGGCTATACCCGCGTGGCAATCACCACGCTTGACCTCTTCCCCGGCATGGAGTACTCGTACGACACTGCGGTGTTCAATCTCTACAAGAACCAGTTCAAGAAGATGACCATCGGCGTGCCCGCGATGTACTGGATGGGCCAGGAGGAGCAGCGCGACGACGTGACCGAGTTCGTCAAGGCCGTCTCGACTCAGTTCCCGAAAAACCGCAATGCGAGCAAGGAGGCAGTCCTGCTTCTCGCGCATGGCACACCGCATCCCTCGAACGCCTACTACTCGGTGGTGCAGGATCGCATCAATCAGCTCGGTCTGAAGAATGTTTACATTTACACGGTCGAGGGCTGGCCGCGTCTGGAGGATGTCATGGCGCAGCTCAAGGCCAAGGGCGTGAAGAGCGTGGTTCTGATGCCGACGATGATGGTCGCTGGCGACCACGCCAATAACGACATGGCGGGGGACGAGCCCGACTCCCACAAGTCAATCCTTCAGGCGGCAGGATTCACGGTCAACACGTACCTCCATGGCCTCGGGGAGAACGCGGCAATCCGCAATATGTTTGTCGAGCGCGCGCATGAGGCATGGACTACTCTTGAAGGCACGAGCAAATAAAATAAAAAACTGAATGAGTCAGCAACGTTTTTGCAAGCCTTATTGAAAAAAATTTTCAATAAGGCTTGCGTTGGCTATTATTTGTGATATAATTTTTAACGGTGTCATAATATTATGGTGCCGCGCCTTGATTGCCGGACGCGATGAACGCGAGGAAACGTGGACACTCGAAGGATTCCCTCCGACGCGCAAGGCGAAAATGTTAATTTTTTATATTCTTTTGGGGAGGAATTTTTCATGAAGAAAACTTTGGTGTCTGCTTTGACGACGGCTCTCGTCGTCGGCGCGACCGCGACGACATTCGCGGCCGCCAATCCTTTCGAGGATGTCCCTGCCGATCATTGGGCCTATGATGCTGTGGCGCAGCTCGCCGCTGACGGCGTAATCGAGGGCTACGGCGACGGCACTTATCGCGGCGATCAGGAGATCACCCGCTACGAGATGGCTCAGATGGTGGCGCGCGCGATGGCCAAGGGCGGCAACGGCGCCGACAAGGCTCTCATTGACAAGCTCGCCGCGGAGTTCGCCGACGAGCTGAACAGCCTCGGCGTCCGCGTTGCCAATCTTGAGAAGAAGGTTGACAATGTGAAGTGGCTCGGCACTGTCCGCTATCGCTATATCAACAATCGCCACGAGGGATTGAAGCGCGATACCGTTAATTACCTCACGCTGCGCATGGAGCCTGAGATGGCGATCAATGACCACTGGACCGGCCACGCTCGTATCGACTACAACACCGACATGAAGTCGGCAAGGAATATGACCGGCACTAACGAGGTCAGGCACTACAACTATGACGAAAGCGAAAATTCTGAGGACGGCCTTGTTGTTGAGCGCATCTGGGCAGAGGGCAACTACGGCACGACCAATATCCTGCTTGGCAAGCTGCCGTACGTCTCCAACGTTGACAACGGCATGATCTGGGATGATAATCTCGCCGGCGCGCAGGTCACGTTCGGAAATGAGAACATCAAGGCGACGGTTTCGGCCGGCCGCGCGTATGACTGCGGCATATTTGATACTTATGGCGTTGATGGCGCCAGCAAGACGGCCAGCTATCAGGGCATCGAGATTTACAACGACCGTGAGAAGAAATTCACATGGGGCCTTGGCTACCATCGCTTCTCAAACAAGAAAAATTTCCATAACCCGGATTACAATGATGACGCAAACAAGGACAGCATGAACATCTGGGAAGTCGGGCTTGGCTACAAGTTCACCGATCTCTTTGCTATCAATGGCGCGTTTGCATGGAACACCTCGGCTGACACCAACACGTACAGAGATGCAAAGCGTGCATGGACGGTAGAGCTAGATTATCGCGGAGCGGATCCGGAGAAGCGCGGCTCCTATGGCATTTTCGCTGCTTATCGCAAGATAGGAATTGCGGCCGTCTGGGCGCCTACCTATGATGCTTTCGAGACTGATGAAAAGGGCTGGGAGTTTGGCGTTGACTACGTCTTTGCAAAGAACATCATGGGCACGCTGAAGTACGGCTTTGGCAAGAACATGAACAGAAATACGAGCGGCAAGGACAAAGTCTCGACTCTCTTCTATGAGATGAACTTCTTCTTCTGATACTGATCCCGGATATACACGTTATAAGGTTTTTATTGCTTGACATAAATTTCCCCCGAAAAGCCTCGGCGATTGCCGAGGCTTTTTGCATTTGGAAAAAATTTTGGCTTCTTGCTGAATGATAAAGTCTCATTTTACTGTCAACCCATAAAAATAATTGGTTGACGAATTGCCCCTGACTGCCATATAATAATGAAAGCCTCGCAAAGAGGGGCATACATGATATTTGTGATTAAG
>JAFTAB010000144.1 GCA_017458745.1 Schwartzia sp. (in: firmicutes)
ACAAACAAAGAATTGTAGAAGGAGCTGCTCATCTTTGAGCGGCTTCTTATTTTTTTGCATACAATGAGACTTATTCAGATTATTGTCAGGCGTTCGGAGGAAATTTCGACGGCATTAAGCGCGGAACGCCTGACATCATCTACATATTTACAATACATAAATAAAACCGCTTACTCTATTCGTTCGGACAATATCCAAATGCGATTAGGGTGAGCGGTTTTTTTGATAATGTTATTGCCTGTTGTTGAGGCTCTTATTAAGTTTCTTGAAAAATCGGATAAAAAAAGAACAAGACCCGGCGGACTTACTTCACCTCGCCGGGCCTCATTCTTTCCGATCAGACTTGCTGATACGATTCTTGGTCTGTGTCCTGTTCTGGCTTGCAAAAACGAATCCCGTGACAAAACTTGCATCGCCTGAGTCATTCGTGAAACATTCAGAACATACTTGACAAAACTTACAAAAACGCAGGCCAGAATGATTTCCAAATCCAATTACATTATCAATCAAACTTAATTAAACCTCACTATTCTTTTTTTGCTCCGCATCCTCGCGAAAGATGCGGGACATGAATCAAAACCCCTTTGGCATTGCCGACTATTTATGCCTTGCTGCCCGTCTTCATATCCAGTGGGGCGTGGTAGCATCACACGCGCCTGCGGTGCTCAGGCAAATTTTCTTCATATTGGCATCGCTTGTCGGCCTAATTGCCTTTTTTCAGTGCTTCTTCGATATTCCTCGCCTCCTTTTCTTTCCTATTTGTATTATAGCATCTTAATTGATAAAAAGCAAATATTTTGACAATTTTTTTGAGGGATTTTTGAAAATTTTCTTCGTCGTAAAAACTTGCGCATGAGCGAGGAAAAGGATAAAATGATTAATACTTGATACGTGCCTCAGACCAAAATTTTTAATAAAAATCTTGGTCTGAGATGCGGGTGCGCGGGCTGCATTTGCAACTTCGGTGCAAATGATGTCCCGTGCGCTTCGCTGTAAAGATTTCAAAATCTTAACAGTGAGAAGCATGAAAAGGAAATGAGATGTTTTTGCATGGCTATTGATTTCACGAAGTGGCAGGGGTGCGGCAATGACTTCGTGCTCATAGAGGACATGGATGAGCGCGTCGCGGATGCCTCAAAGCTCGCGGCAAGGATATGCGACAGACATTTCGGCATCGGCGCCGATGGGCTGATTCTTTTGCTGCCATCGGATAGCGCCGATTTGAAAATGAGAATATTCAATGCTGACGGCAGCGAGGCGGAGATGTGCGGCAACGGCATACGATGCTTCTCGCGCCTCGCGTATGAGCGCGGCATCGTGACGCGTGGCGAGTTCTCTGTTGAGACGGGGGCGGGAATATTGCGCCCGAGGATTGTAAAGGAGCGCGATGCCATCGTCGGTGTCTGCGTTGACATGGGCGAGCCGCGTCTCCTTTCGCGTGAGATACCCGCGGTGGATTTTGTCGGGATTGGCGAGAATGATCGTGTCGTTGGCGTTCAAATGAAAGTCGATGGAGCTGGTTTTCGTGTGACCTGCGTCTCCATGGGCAACCCCCACTGCGTCGTTTTCATTGCCGAGAACGGCTATGACGATATAATGAGTTTCCCGATTGAGCGTTTTGGCCCTTTGTTTGAGCGTGACGCTCATTTCCCCCGCAAGACGAACACGGAATTTGTCAAGGTCATTGACAGGTCGCATCTGCGTATGCGGGTCTGGGAGCGAGGGGCGGCGGTGACGCTCGCCTGCGGCACCGGCGCGTGCGCCACGCTTGTCGCGGCCTCGCTCAATAATCTGGCGGATAAAAAAGCCGACATAGGGCTCGATGGCGGGACGCTTCATGTGGAGTGGAAGGGAGACAACCACGTGTATATGACTGGCCCCGCCGAGAAAGTTTTTGAAGGAAGGTTTGAGTAAATGCTGAAGAGCATGACGGGATTCGGCGCGGGCGAGGCCGAAAATGACAGCTTCCTGGTGTCGATTGAGGTGAAGGCGGTCAATCAGCGATTTTTGGACGTGGATTTTCGTATGCCGCGTCGCCTCGACGTGTTCGAGGACACGATGAAAAGGAAGATAAAGGAGTACGCGTCGCGCGGCAAGCTCACATTCAATGTGCAGTTCATGGAAAAGCGTGAGCGTGAGTGGGAAATTCAGGTTGACAAAAGTCTTGCAATTTCATACCATAAGGCATTGAATGATATAAGCGACCTTTTGCGCTTGGCTCGATCGGATGATGTCGGCATCGTGGCGTCATATCCGGGCATCATCACCGCCGTGGAGAAGGCCTCGTCGCTTGACGAGGCTGAGCCAGTGATCATCGAGGCACTGGATGCGGCGATGAAGCAATTCGTTTCGATGCGAGAGGCTGAGGGGGAAAATCTAAAGACCGATTTTGAAAAGAGAATAGTGACGCTCGAGAAATATGTCGATGAGATTGAGGCGCTTGGCCCGTCCATTGTCGCCCACTACCGGGAGAGGCTCGAAAAGGCAATAGGCGATCTGCTGTCCGCGAATGAGATTGATGAGAACCGCATAATACAGGAGACTTTCATGTACGCCGACAAGGTGAATTACACCGAGGAGGTCGTGCGCCTGCGCAGCCACTTTGCGCAATTCAGGCAGATAATAAGCGACGCGGCCGAGCCGGTTGGGCGCAAGCTGGATTTCCTCATACAGGAAATGAATCGCGAGATAAACACCATCGCGTCAAAGGCGAACAGCGCGCAGGCAACGCGGCTGGCGGTCGAGGTCAAGAGCGAGATCGAGAAGCTGCGCGAGCAGGTTCAGAACGTGGAGTGATATGATCATGGATGTAAAGTTTATAAATATCGGATTTGGGAATATAGTTTCGAGCAGCAGGGTCATAGCGGTCGTCTCTCCCGAGTCCGCGCCGGTGAAGCGTGTCATCGGCGAGGCGAGAGAGCGGGGGACGCTTGTCGATGCCACATACGGCAGGCGGACGCGCTCGGTCATCGTCGCTGACTCGGGCCATGTCGTGCTGTCGGCTGTCCAGCCGGAGACGATAGCGAGGCGAGCGTCCGACAATGCCGCTGTTTTCAAGGACAACGATTTTGACGAAATAGATGATATGAAAGAGGATGACGACTGATGAGAAAAGGCTGCCTTGTTGTAGTGTCTGGCCCTTCCGGCGCAGGCAAGGGGACTATTTGCAGCGCGTTCCTGGAGCGCGCGAGCGGCATAGCGTACTCGGTCTCCGCGACGACCCGCTCGCCGCGCCGGGGCGAGGTCGATGGCCGCGACTATTATTTTGTTGACGAGGAGTCATTCAAAAAGATGATCGACGGCGACGAGCTGCTTGAGTGGGCGGAGGTCTACGGCAATTATTACGGCACGCCGCTCAAGAAGATACAGGAGAAAATCGCCGAGGGCAAGGATATACTGCTGGAGATTGACACGCAGGGCGCGATGCAGGTGAAAAAGCGGTTCCCTAACGGCGTGTTCGTGTTCATATTGCCGCCGTCGCTTGCGGAGCTCCAGAGGCGCATAAGGGGGCGCGGGACCGAGGGCGAGCGCGATATTGAGAAGAGGCTCGCTGCGTCTGAGGGCGAGATCAAGATGGCGAGCGATTATCGCTACGTAATCGTGAATGACAAGCTGGATGACGCCGTGAGCAGCCTGTCCGCTATCGTCGAGGCGGAGCATTGCCGCGCATCGAGAAATCAGGATATCATAAATGAGATTGTAAATAATTAATTTTCCAAAAGGAGAAATCATAATGGATATTGTTACGCCGCCAATGGAGAACCTGCTGAGCAAGGTCGACAGCCGCTACACTCTAGTGGTGCTCGCCGCGAAGCGCGCGCGCCAGCTGCTCGACGGAACCGAGTCAAAGGTGGAAGTGAGGACGACGAAGAACGTCACGAAGGCGATGGAGGAGGTCGCCGAGGGCAAAATCACATACGAGCGCACGAAGGTGAGCCTGAAGTAATACAGGCGCAATGCTATAATCCCAAAATAATGGAGAGCCGAGAAGCTCGGTTTTCCTGGTGACAAGGGGAATAATCAATGCTTGATGGAAAGAAAATCGTCCTAGGCGTGACGGGCGGGATTGCCGTCTACAAGGCCGTGGAGATTGCCAGCCGGCTGAGAAAGCTCGGCGCCGATGTCCATGTCATAATGACGCGGGCGGCAAAAGAGTTTGTTACGGAGCTGACATTCCGTGAGATCACGGGGAATCCTGTCTCATCTGATATGTTCGCGCCCGTGGCGCATTATAATGTCGAGCATATCGCGCTTGCGAATCTCGCCGACGTGATGCTCATCGCTCCCGCGACGGCCAACGTCATCGCGAAAATCGCGCACGGCGTTGCCGACGATATGCTGACGACGACGGCACTGGCGACCGTGGCGCCGATATTTTTTGCCCCCTCGATGAACAGCAATATGCTGTCCAACGTGGCAACGCAGGAGAACATAAAAACGCTCACCTCAAGGGGGCTTCACCTGATAGAGCCCGCGAGCGGGCATCTGGCCTGCGGCACGAGCGGGAAGGGACGGCTGCCGGAGCCATGTGAGATTGTGAGCGTGATAGACTCATTTTTTAATGAAGGAAAATCACTCTCGGGTAAAAATGTGCTCGTGACGGCGGCGGGGACACGCGAGCCGATTGACCCGGTGCGGTACATAGGCAATCGCTCGAGCGGGCGGATGGGATACGCGCTCGCGGGGGAGGCGGTCAGCCGAGGGGCGAGCGTCGTGCTTGTCTCCGGGCCGTCGTCTTTGGAAGCGCCCGAGGGACTAAAGGAATTTATAAAGGTCGAGACGGCGGGCGAAATGCGGGCGGCGGTGATGTCGCGCTTTCGGGATGCCGACATTGTGATAAAGGCGGCTGCGGTTGCCGATTACCGCGCTAAAGTTATCGCCGAGAATAAAATCAAGAAGAACGCCGAGGAATGGACGCTCTCGCTGGAGAAAAATCCGGACATCCTGAAGGAACTCGGAGAAAAAAAGCGTGGCAATCAGATACTCGTCGGCTTCGCGGCCGAGACGCAGAACCTCATCGAGAATGCAAAGGCGAAACTTGAAAAGAAGAACCTCGACTTTATCGTTGCGAACGACGTTACCAAGCCCAATGCGGGATTCAACACCGAGACGAACCTCATAAAGATTCTCTCGCGTGACGGCGGCGTGGAGGAATTTCCGCTCATGAAAAAGAGCGATTTGGCAAAAAAAATATTCGAGCGCATAGAAAAAGTGATGGAAAAATAATTTTTGACATCTATTTACAAACGAATTATTTTATGGTAATATATCTATCTGTCAGCCGAGAGGGCAGCAAGAGCGTGCCTGTTGTCGCTGCCGTAATCGCGGGATAGAGCAGTTGGTAGCTCGTCGGGCTCATAACCCGGAGGTCATAGGTTCAAGTCCTATTCCCGCAACCAAGATGCATTTTAGCAGGATGCTAATTACATGGGTAGGTGCCCGAGTGGTTAAAGGGAGCAGACTGTAAATCTGCCGCCGTAGGCTACGATGGTTCGAATCCATCCCTGCCCACCATAGATGTATAGATGCTTCCGCATTCTCATCATATCATCATCGCGGGATAGAGCAGTTGGTAGCTCGTCGGGCTCATAACCCGGAGGTCATAGGTTCAAGTCCTATTCCCGCAACCAAAGTTTATGTGCTGATGTAGCTCAGTCGGCAGAGCGTATCCTTGGTAAGGATAAGGTCACCAGTTCAATCCTGGTCATCAGCTCCATTATTTTTATATTAATATCAATGGCGGAATAGCTCAGTTGGCTAGAGCAATCGGTTCATACCCGGTGTGTCGAGAGTTCAAATCTCCCTTCCGCCACCATGAATTTCACCCCCGCGTGCCGCGGGGATTTTTTATTATTTTGGATTCTTTTTTGTTGACACTAAAAATCCTTTATGCTAAATTATATGGGTGACGTTTTGAACGGCACTAGTTTTTTCGTGTGTTATTTTTGTAATAAGGGGTGTAACGAATGGCCGAGAACCGCAACAATATAACGCTTGCGTGCACGGTTTGCAAGAACCGCAACTACAGGACGAGCAAGAACAAGAAGAACGACCCGGATCGTTTGGAGCTCAGCAAATACTGCAAGTTCTGCAAGAAGCATACTCCGCATAAGGAAACGAAGTGATGCTTGACGCTTTTTGGGGGTGTGCTCGTTTTGGCGAATGATAAAGTGGCGACTGTGGAGAATAGCGAGGGCTTTAATCCGATCAGGTTCATGAACGAGGTCGTAGCCGAGATGAAAAAGGTGTCATGGTGCACGCGCGAGGAGCTTGTGATCGACACCGGGGTCGTCGCATTGGCAGTCGTCATAGTATGCACGCTTATATGGGTCTGCGATACGACGTTCGCGCGTCTGTTTGAGCTTATTTTGAAGTAGTCGGCGGAGGACAAAGATGGAATCAGATAGGAAATGGTATGTCATTCATACATACTCCGGCTATGAGAACAAGGTCAAGACGAATCTGGAGAACAAGGTCAAGACTATGGGGATCGAGGACAAGATTTTCAATGTCGTCGTGCCCATGGAGAAAGAGGAAGAGAAAAAGGACGGCGTGAAGCGAGTCGTCGAGAAGAAGATTTTTCCAGGCTATGTGCTGGTCGAGATGATCGTCGATGACAGCACATGGTATATAGTGAGGAACACGCCGGGAGTCACGGGGTTTGTCGGCTCGGGCGTGAAGGGCACGAAGCCCACGCCGCTCACCGACGCTGAGGTGGCCCGCATCCTCCATACGGGCAAGGAAAAGAGTGCCGAGGAGCCGGAGAAGAAGCCGCGTCGATTCATAGATGTTGAGATCGGCGAGGCGATCCATATCAATTCGGGGGCCTTTGAGAATTTCCCCGCCACTGTCACCTCGGTTGACAAGGAACGGGGCAAGATAAAGGCGCTCGTTGAGATGTTCGGCCGCGACACGCAGGTGGAGCTCGATTTCGATCAAGTAGAAAAAATATGATGCTATATATAGTCCTTTTAAGGAGGTGGAAAAGAAATGGCAAAGAAAGTTGCGAAAATGGTGAAGCTGCAGGTTCCCGCCGGTAAGGCCACGCCTGCTCCTCCTGTCGGCCCGGCTCTCGGCCAGGCGGGTATCAATATCATGGCGTTCGTCAAGGACTTCAATGAGCGCACGGCGAAGCAGGCCGGCCTCATTATCCCTGTCGAGATCACCGTGTATGAGGATCGCTCATTCACTTTCATCACTAAGACGCCGCCGGCGGCAGTCCTGCTGAAGAAAGCCGCGGGCATAGAGAAAGCGTCGGGCGAGCCGAACAAGAACAAGGTCGCGAAGCTGCCGCGTGCCAAGGCGCAGGAGATCGCGCAGTCCAAGATGCAGGATCTCAATGCCAATGACCTGGAGGCGGCGACGCGCATGATTGAGGGCACGGCCCGCAGCATGGGCATCGAGATTGTCGATTGATTTTTTAGCTTGTGGGAGGAGAGCATATCTCCGTCAGGGACTGCAATGGAATCCCGTTCACCACGAAAGGAGTTCAGTAAATGCCAAAGAAGAGATGCAAGAAGTACCGGGAAGCCGCCAAGCTCATCGAGGATGGCAAGGTCTACTCGGTAAATGAGGCAATGGAGCTGGTCAAGAAGACGGCCACAAAGAATTTCGATGAGACGATTGAGCTTCATGTACGTCTCGGAGTTGACCCGAAGTACGCTGACCAGCAGGTCAGGGGCGCCGTCGTGCTGCCGCATGGCACAGGCAAGACCAAGCGCGTCCTCGTTTTCGCGAAGGGCGAGAAGGTTGATGAGGCGGAGAAGGCCGGCGCTGATTATGTCGGCTCGGATGAGCTGGTCACCAAGATTCAGGGCGGCTGGTTCGATTTCGATGTCACGATTGCGACGCCAAACATGATGGGCGTCGTCGGTAAGCTCGGTAAAATACTTGGCCCGCGCGGGCTCATGCCGAACCCGAAGCTCGGAACGGTGACGATGGATGTCGCTAAGGCCGTGGAAGAGGCAAAGGCCGGCAAGGTTGAGTACCGCACCGACAAGCAGGGCAATGTCCATGTTCCTATCGGAAGAAAATCCTTCGATGCGGAGAAGCTGGCCGACAACTACCGCCTGCTCATGGATACGCTGATA
Source organism: Schwartzia sp. (in: firmicutes) (assembly GCA_017458745.1). Taxonomy (GTDB): domain Bacteria; phylum Bacillota; class Negativicutes; order Selenomonadales; family Selenomonadaceae; genus RUG024. Next base: position 8,091 of record JAFTAB010000144.1, read on the forward strand.
AAGGCGAAGCCCTCGGGCGCGAAGGGACAGTATATAAAGTCCATCACCGTCGTTTCGACGATGGGACCCGCTGTGCCTGTGCAGCTCGCCACCAAGGCGGCTGAATAATTTCGCTTATTATTGGGCGGCGAACAAATATCGCCACCCGTTCAAAATAAATACGCATAGGCCGAAGATAGCTGGCATGAGCATCGCTCATTGAAAATTCGCCCGCCGAGGCCGGAAACGCAAAATGAAATTCTGCGGTCTCCGGGTCTTCGCCGAGACCGTTTTTATTTTGACAAAATCCAATATGTATATAAGGGCAAGTTCCTAAGGACAGGAGGTGTGAATATGTCTGAAAAGAAACATGACAAGCCTGTATCCGAGCAGAAAAAGGCAGTCGTCGCCGCTCTTAAGGAGCAGCTCACTTCATCGAAGAGCGTCGTGCTGACTGGCTACCGCGGTCTCACGGTTGCGATGGACACGAAGCTCCGTCGTGCGCTGCGCGAAGCAGGAGTCGAGTACCGCGTCGTGAAGAATACTCTCGCGGCCATTGCCGCGAAGGAGGCTGGCCTTGATGACCTCATCCCGAGTCTCGCCGACACGACGGCCATGGCAATCTCGAAGGATGATGCCGTGGCGCCTGCAAAGGTCATCGCTGACTTCATAAAGAAGAACAAGCTGTTCGATGAAAAGAAGGGCATCGACATCCTGCACATAAAGGCCGGAATCGTCGATGGCGCGGTCATCAATGCCGCCGAGGTCAACGCGCTCGCGTCGCTGCCGTCGAGAGAGGTGCTTCTTGCGAAGCTCCTTGGCAGCATGAAGTCCCCGATTTCCGGAACTGTCGGCGTGCTCTCCGGCGTTATCAGGAACGCTGTGTATGTGCTTGATGCTGTTCGCCAGAAGAAGGAAAAGGAGCAGGGAGCGGCGTGATCCGTTTCCGTTCACGAAATTTCCCGTGACCCAAAAGCAGGATGCGGGGATAAAATTTAACTAATTAATTTGATATTGATGGAGGTTTTTTATAATGACTAAAGAAGAAATCATGCAGGCCATTGAGGGCATGACTGTCCTTGAGCTCTCTGAGCTCGTCAAAGCTATGGAGGAGAAGTTCGGCGTTTCGGCCGCTGCTCCTGTCGCTGTCGCTGCGGCTCCGGCTGCCGGCGCTGCCGCCGAGGCGGAGGAGAAGACCGAGTTCGACGTCGTTCTGAAGGATGCCGGCGACAAGAAGATTGGCGTCATAAAGGTTGTCCGTGAGCTCACCGGTCTCGGCCTCAAAGAGGCGAAGGCTCTCGTCGACGGCGCGCCTGCTCCTGTCAAGGAGAAGGTCTCCAAGGCTGACGCTGACAGCATGAAGGCGAAACTCGAGGAAGCGGGAGCTACCGTCGAGATAAAATAATTTCAGGCAATATAAATATGATAAGAACGGATTTGTTTGTTCATCAGACAAATTCGTTCTTTTTATTTTGGCAACCGTAATGAAATCAGTTTTGCAAACGGCGCGGAAAAATTTTTCATGCCGCTCGCAGTTAAAAGTTTTGATTTTTACCGCAGGCGTGTCTTAGATCAAAAAATTTTTTCATTGACAGGCGATTTTGTTTATGCTATCATGTTAAATTACAAAAATGGATGGGGATAAGTGTCTCTATTTGAGTGAGTGATACAGCTGAATATCGAAAATTATATGGGTAAACGGATCAAGGAAAAGGAAGGAGCAAGGTTTTAGGAGACAAATGAAACCTTGCTTTTTTGCGTGTCATTTTTCCGTTTTTTTGTCCCATTTTCATATCATAATAGATTTTTTGTCGGCTAGGGCGGATTGATGATTGGGAACTGCCACTAACTCTGTGAGGATTCAAAAATCTTAGCAGGGAGCAGTATGAATTGATCAACACGCCCGTATGGGGAAGAAAGAGCTTTAAGGGGTGAAGGATTTAATGTTTAATCCTGTGCCGGTAGGCAAGAGAACGCGTTACAGCTACGCGAAGATCAAAGAGGTCATGGAGATGCCTCATCTCCTGGACATTCAGCGTAATTCCTACAAGTGGTTTATGACTGACGGTCTCAGGGAGATTTTTGATGATATTTCTCCGATTCAGGATTTCACGGGCAATCTCGTGCTTTCGTTTGAGAATTTTGCTTTTGGCGAGCCGAAGTATTCGCTCGCGGAGAGCAAAATCCGCGATGTGACTTTGGCCGCGCCTCTGCGCGTGAAGGTGCGACTCATCAATCGCGAGACGGGCGAGATAAAGGAGCAGGAGGTTTTCATGGGCGATTTTCCGCTCATGACGGACACGGGCACCTTCATCATAAACGGAGCGGAGCGCGTCATCGTCAGCCAGCTCGTGCGCTCGCCCGGCGCGTACTACGGTGAGACGATCGACACGTCGGGCAAGAAGCTATACAATGCGACTGTCATACCTAATCGGGGCGCATGGATAGAGCTTGAGACAGACGCGAGCGATGTGCTGTATGCCCGCATAGACCGCACGAGGAAGATTCCGGTCACGGTGCTGATCCGCGCGCTCGGAATCGAGTCGAATGAGGAGATAGCTGAGCTTTTTGATAATCATCCTCTTATCAAGACGACTATAGAGAGAGACAGCACGGCGAACAAGGACGAGGCTCTGATAGACATATATCATCGCCTGCGCCCGGGAGAGCCTGCCGTGGTGGACAACGCCCAGCAACTGCTCGACGCGCTTTTCTTTGACCCGAAGCGTTACGATTTGGCGACTGTCGGGCGCTACAAGCTGACGAAGAAGCTCGGATGGAAGAGGCGCGTGCTTGGGCGCGTGCTCGCCGAGCCCATTGTCAACAAGGAGACCGGCGAGGTGCTGATTGAGCGCGACACGCTGGTGACCGAGGCGATGATCAATGCAATCGACGACGCCGATGAGAGAGCGATATTTGAGGGCGACGGCCCGTGCGTCGTCTACGTCAAGAATAAGAACGAGGATGGCGAGATCGAGACGCTGAAGGTCATTTGCTCGCCTTCTCTTGAATATCATTATCGCACTATCACCCGAAACGACATCATAGCGTCAATCAATTATCTTCTGAATCTATTTGACGGGGTCGGGAAAACGGACGATATTGACCATCTCGGCAATCGCCGCGTCAGGTCGGTGGGCGAGCTGCTCCAGAATCAGTTCCGCATCGGCTTGTCGCGCATGGAGCGCGTCGTGAAGGAGCGCATGACGATTCAGGATGTCGATGTCATCACGCCGCAGGCGCTCATAAATATACGTCCCGTCGTCGCGGCGATAAGGGAGTTCTTTGGCTCGTCCCAGCTCTCTCAGTTCATGGATCAGCACAATCCGCTGTCGGAGCTGACGCACAAGAGGCGTCTCTCGGCTTTGGGGCCGGGCGGCCTGTCGCGAGAGAGAGCGGGATTTGAGGTGCGCGACGTTCACAACTCTCACTATGGGCGCATGTGCCCGATAGAGACGCCTGAGGGGCCTAATATCGGCTTGATTGGCTCGCTTTCAAACTACGCTCGGATAAACCTTTTCGGATTCATGGAGACGCCTTATCGGAAAGTTGACAAGGAGAAGCATGTCGTGACGGACGAGGTGCGCTATCTCACGGCCGACGAGGAGGACAATATAACTATCGCGCAGGCGAATGAGCCGCTCGACAAGAATGGCTGGTTCGTAAATGAGAGGGTCACGGCCCGTTTCCATGAGGAGACGACGCTCGCGCCAAGGAATCGCGTCGATTACATGGACGTCTCACCTAAGCAGGTCGTTTCGATAGCCACGGCGATGATACCGTTCCTGGAAAATGACGACGCGAACCGTGCCCTGATGGGCGCCAATATGCAGCGTCAGGCTGTGCCGCTGCTCAGGACTCAGGCCCCGCTCGTCGGAACGGGCATGGAGTACAAGGCTGCCTGCGACTCGGGCGTCATGGTGCTCGCGAAGAATAAAGGCGTCGTGGAGAAGGTCTCGGCGGACACCATTATCATCCGCAATGAGGA
>JAFTAB010000145.1 GCA_017458745.1 Schwartzia sp. (in: firmicutes)
TTTATAATATCAGAAGTACAAAATATTTCACGGGGAGGCAACAACATGAAGGTCAGGGTGACTGACACATACGAGGACATGAGCGACGCCGCGCTCAGTTTCGTCGTTGACCAGGTGAGACACAAGCCGGACTCGGTGCTGGGGCTCGCGGCGGGCAGCACTCCGCTTCTCCTCTATCAGAAGATGTGCGACGCCATGAAGGAGGGCACAGTCGATTTCTCGCGAATAAGGACATTCTGCCTTGACGAATACATCGGGCTCTCGCCCGAGGCGCCGCAGAGCTATCACAGCTTCATGAAGAAGGAGCTGTTTGATGGGCTGGGGCTGCCGCCCGAGCGCACGAGGATACCCGACGGGATGGCCGCCGACATTGCACGGGAATGTGCCATGTACGGGGCGGAGATAGAGGCGGCGGGCGGAATAGACCTCGTGATTTTGGGAATAGGGCAAAACGCGCATATCGGATTCAACGAGCCGGGCGATACTTTCGTCCCGGAGACGCACGTCGTCGAGCTATCGGAGGCGACGCGACAAGCGAACGCGAGGTTCTTCGACTCGCTTGAGGAGACGCCGCATTGGGCCGTGAGCATGGGCATACGCGACATAATGCTGTCGAGGAATATACTGCTGCTGGCGAGCGGCGCGGGAAAGACCGAGGCACTGTATCAGGCCGTATGCGGCGACATCACGCCGAAGGCTCCGGCCTCCATTCTCCAGCTGCACAGGAATGTGCTCGTGCTGGCTGACAAGGCGGCTGTCGCCAGAATGCCGACAAAATATTTGGACTGAGGGGACAATGAAAGCTATCGTAAATGGCAAGCTGATTTTGCCGAATGACAAGGGAAAATTTCATGTCGCGCTCCATAAGGCGATAATTTTTGATGAGAAGATTGAGCGCGTTTGCCCGGAGATGGAAATAATGAGGCGCGGGCGCGAGAAGTTTGAGGAAATCATCGACGCGCATGGCGAGTATGTGGCGCCGGGGTTCATCAATATCCATCTCCATGGCGCGGTCGGCTGCGACACGATGGACGATGACGATGACGCGCTCATTAAAATAGCAAGGTTTCAATCGACGACGGGCGTCACCTCGATGCTGCCGACGACGATGACGTATGACTTCAAAAGGATAAATCGCGCGCTCGACCATGTGGCAGCGGCCATGCATGAGGGCACGGACAGCGCGAGGATAATCGGCGCGCACATGGAGGGGCCTTTCATCAGCATGGAGCGTCGCGGAGCGCAGGCGAAGGAGAACATCGTGCCCGCCGACTACAAGAAAATTGAGCCGTACAAGGAAATCATAAAGATCATAACGATCGCGCCTGAGGAGATGCACGGCGACTACAGGTTTGTCGAGCAATGCCAGAACGACGGCATTGTCGTGTCGCTCGGGCACAGCTCCGCCGATTACAACACGGCTCGCCGCGCCATTCTCTCGTACGGCATAAATCATGTCACGCATCTTTTCAACGGCATGGTGCCTTTCCATCATCGTCGCCCCGGGCTGGCCGGCGCCGCGCTCGACACGCCGGTTGACTGCGAGATAATAGCTGACAATATCCACCTTCACCCGATGACGCAGCGGCTCGTGTGGAGGGTAAAGCAGGGGCATCACATCATACTCATTACCGACTCGATGAGGGCGTGCGGGCTGGGAGACGGCGACTCGGAGCTGGGCGGGCAGCTCGTCCGCGTCTCGGGGCAGGTGGCCACGCTCGACGACGGTACGATAGCCGGCAGCGTGCTCACGATGGACAGGGCGGTAGCTAATTTCACCGCGAACACGGGCGCAAATATCGCCTCCGTCGTGGCATACGCGACGAAAATCCCCGCCAAGAGCATAGGGATGTTTGGCGAGATTGGCTCGCTGGAGGCAGGGAAAAGAGCCGACATAACGATGTTCGACGGCGCGGTTCATATCTCGCGGACTATAGTGGGAGGAAAGACAGTTTACCCGGTAAATTAAGCGGGAGTCAAAAAA
>JAFTAB010000024.1 GCA_017458745.1 Schwartzia sp. (in: firmicutes)
AGTAGCTTTTCACGCTCTTCCAGTGTAAGATGTTTGTAATGGCACATGGCTTCCTCCTTGTGATGTTGTCTTCGCAAACACCATTATAACAGGAAACCTGTGTCATTCTTTATCTGTTGCACTTAGATTGTAAATCTAAGCTGCAAAAATGGCGGCCCGCATTGGAATGTTTGAAGATGGTTGCAACTCGCAACTTTCATTGTTAAGGGGAAGCGGCCATGAGCATCCGTCTTTTTATAAAATAAAAAGTGGCATCGGATTTACCCATTGCCTTACGGGCGCTTATTTACTGCTTGAAAAGCGGGAGTATTATCGGCCGTTAGCATCGGATAAAGTGATATAAATTTCTTTCGTATATAGACTTTTTTGAAAATTTAAGATAAAATAATAATCGAAAAGCGCCTGTATACAAAATACAAAATGCAACACAAAACAAAAACTGGGCGCGATTGGCGGAGAATTTCATAGGGAGGTAATTGTCATGGGGATTTTTGAGCAGTCACAGATTCCATTGAACGCGGCTATCAAGGCCATGAAGCTCGATGATGGGGCGGCGGCGATAATCGCGAAGCCGGAGAAGACTACTGAGGTCAATATCCCTGTCAGGATGGACAATGGCAAGACAAAGGTGTTCACCGGCTATCGTTGCCAGCACTCGACGGTGATGGGCCCGGCGAAGGGCGGCGTGCGCTATCATCAGAATGTCAGCATGGACGAGGTGAAGACGCTGGCCTTTTGGATGACCTGCAAATGCGCCGTTGCGGGTCTGCCATACGGCGGCGGCAAGGGCGGCATAATCGTCGATGTGAGGGAGCTGTCCGATGGCGAGCTGGAGCGTCTCACTCGCGGGTACATCGACAAGATTGCAAATGTCATCGGCGAGAAGAAGGATATTCCCGCGCCGGATATGAACACGAACGCGAAGGTCATGGGCTGGATGATGGACGAATACAGCAAAATCACGGGGCAATTCGAGCCGGGATTCGTCACGGGCAAGGATATATCGCTCGGCGGCTCGCTTGGCCGCGCCGCCGCGACTGGCAGGGGCGTGGTGACGGCCGCGCTTGAAGCACTGAAGGTGAAAAAGATAAAGGCGAAAGGCGCGACGTGCATCGTGCAGGGCTTCGGCAATGTAGGAAGCTGGACGGCGAAGCTGGCGCATGACGCCGGATTCAAGATTTTGGCGGTGACTGACGTGTATGGCGGCATACGGAGCGATGACGGCATAGACCCGTACAAGCTGGAGGAGCATGTCAAAAAGAAGGGCAGCGTCGTCAAGTTCAAGGGCACAAAGGAAATAAAAAATGACGAGTTCTTCGCCATGGATGTCGATGTGATTTTCCCGTGCGCGCTTGAGGGGCAAATCACCAAGGACAACGCCGGGGAGATTAAAGCAAAAATCATATGCGAGGGCGCGAACGGGCCGACGACGCCCGACGCCGATGTCATACTCGACAAAAAGAAAATAATGGTGGTGCCCGACATACTCGCCAATGGTGGCGGCGTGACGGTATCATATTTCGAGTGGGTGCAAAATCTCTATCGCTATTTTTGGACGGAGGAGGAGGTCATCGACCGTCAGGTGAAGCTGATGGTCAAGGCTTTTGCCGAGGTTCATGCAATCTCGCAGGAGTTCAAGGTCTCGCTCAGGGTTGCCGCGTACATCGCGGCGTTGAGGCGCATAAGCGTCGCAATGAGGTTCAGGGGAATGTATTAAGCGCATAAAATAATAAAAACGCGGGAGTTAAAAAACTCTCGCGTTTTTTGTATGAAATCCTGCACTGGGCTAAATCTCAAACTGAACAAGTCTCATTCTATCATTCAAACTCGTAAACTTTGTGGACTCGGTGGTAATGGGTGTGGAGGAGATGGTGCGAGGTCTCGCTGAGAGGCTCCCCGAGGTAGTCCTCGTAGAGTTTTTTGATGTCGGGGTTCTCATGCGATTTCCTGTATGGCAGCTTCTTGTCCAGCTCGTACAGCGCATTGATGCGTTCCTGACGCACCGCGTTGGTAGTGCCGATTGGCTGGCCGCCTCCGCCTATGCAGCCTCCCGGGCATGCCATTACCTCGATGAAGCTGTAGTCGCAGTCTCCGCTCTTTATCCGCTCCATCATCTTTCGCGCGGAGACGAGCGTGTTCACTACCGCAACTTTGACGGTTTTCCCGTCAATCTCGATTGAGGCTTCCTTCGTGTCATTCATCCCGCGCACGGCCTCAAATTCGAGCGGCTCGGGCTCCTTGCCCGTGAGCTTCTCGTAGAC
>JAFTAB010000146.1 GCA_017458745.1 Schwartzia sp. (in: firmicutes)
ATCATAAAAGGAATCTTTAACTGCATAGGCCGCACTTTGCGACGTGTTTATCGTTTTTTTGCCCGCATTTTCAGTGCTATATTCGGTCAGATTCTGGGCTTCATTCGATGGTCAATGTCGATATTGACTGCCGTATTTTTATACATCGGCGTCAAAGGGTTCACTTTCCTCGTCGAGGACTACTACTCTGGCAACGACACAATGATACCGATAGTGCTCCACTTTACCCTTGAAGGCGTTCTATGTGTCATACCGATTTTGATATGTGCGTACTTCCTGGCGCACAAGTGGAGGGTCACAGCCGCATTCCTTTCTCTGGTTGCAATTTCCGCAATAAACGGATTAAACTTTTGGAGCGTGTACTTGAACCCCGTCGCCAATGAGCCTCCATTCAAAACAGGAGGAATTGCCATTCTCGCATATGTAGTCGGGCTGGCAACTGTCGTCGAGCTGAAAAAATATCGTGACAGGAGCTTGTATCAAAAAGAGCAGGATGTAAATATAGGAATTGAAGCAAACCCGGTTGAAGCGTGACCTCTAATAAAATAAATCTAATAAAAAAATTTCGCCAATAAAAAATCTCGGAGACACTGTATTGTCTCCGAGATTTTTTTATTTTTATAAAATGCGCTATTATCTTTAGGCCATAAATTAGCGTTTCGAGAACTGCGACGCCTTGCGAGCCTTTTTGAGGCCGTACTTGCGACGCTCCTTCTTGCGCGAGTCACGCGTCAGGAATCCGGCCTTTTTGAGAGCCGGACGAAGCTCCTTGTCAAGCTCGAGAAGCGCACGAGAAATGCCGTGACGAATCGCTCCTGCCTGACCAGATACACCGCCGCCGTCAACGCGAGCAATGACATCATATTTATCTGTCATTTCCGTGAGCTCCAACGGCTGACGAATTATCAGCTCAAGAGTTTTGAGACCAAAATAATCCTCCATCTCACGGCCATTGACCGTGACCTTGCCATCACCCGGAACCAGGCGGACTCTGGCGACTGAGGATTTGCGGCGACCTGTGCCGTAATATGTTACTTGTGCCATGAAAACATTTCCTCCTATTCCAAATGATTAATCTTCAAGCGATGAAAAAACCAAAGGCTCCGGCTTCTGCGCCTGATGCGGATGATCGGGGCCCGCATAGACGGAAAGCTTTCTGTACTGCTGGGCGCCGAGCTTATTATGCGGAAGCATTCCCTTTATGGCATGTTCCAAAACTCGCTCCGGCATCTTCTGCATCATTTCGCCGGCAGTGCGATAATGATCGCCGCCGGGATATCCCGAATAACGGAAATATATCTTCTTCAAAAGTTTCTTGCCGGTGAAAACAGCTTTCTCCGCATTGATGATGATGACATAATCGCCTGTATCAACATGCGGCGTAAAAATCGGTTTATTTTTACCGCGAAGCACTTTCGCGACTTCGGCGGCCAACCTGCCTACCGTCTGGCCCGCGGCATCGACGATGTACCACTTGCGCTCGACATCCGCCGCCTTCGCCATGAACGTTGTCTTCATGAAATTCCCTCCTGAAACAATCGAACCTCAAAAACCATCAAAATGCAGCAGCAGGAAGTCCCGGGGCTAGTGGTAACTCCACGCAATACCGCAACATGACTATTTTAGTCAAAATGGTTTGCAAAGTCAAGGAATTTTTTATTTTGCTTACTTGAAATCCACAAACTCATTTATTCTGGCTCCGCCCTTCGTCATCGGCTCAACAAAGCTCCGATGAATATCAAGAACAATGACATAAGGGCCGCGCGCATTCATGGCATTGTCAAAAGCGTCCACAAACCCATCCGGGGTCGACACGACCTCAGCCGCTATCCCAAAACTCTCAGCGTACGCAACATAATCCATGTCATAATCAAACTCGCACGCCGTGTATCGCTCCCCGTAATTAACTTTCTGAAGCTGGCGAATCATGCCAAGGCTTTTATTGTTCACGATAAGGGAGATGATGGGCAGATTAAGACGAGCTATCGTGTAGTACTCGCTGCCGGTCATTTTTATTCCGCCATCGCCGGCAATATGAATGACACGACGACTGTCGCCATAGTAAAGCTGCGCCCCCATCGCGGCAGGAAGCCCAAAGCCCATCGTCCCGAGTCCTCCCGATGTCAGCCATGTCCTCGGCGTGTCGATATGAAGATGAAGCGCCGCCCACATCTGATGCTGACCGACATCCGTCGAAAAAGCAAACTTTTTCCCGCTCGTCACGGCAGCAACATGATGAAGCGCCCATGGAAGCGTCAGCCTATTCACGCTGTAGTCATAAGCATATTCATCACGCCAATTCTCAATGCGGCTCCACCAGCCATCGAGACTAGTCTGAGCCTCACGTTTCATCAAAAGCCTCAGTATCGTCTTCATGTCGCCGGCAAGCCCAATGGCACTGGCAATATTTTTATCAATTTCAGCGGGATCGATATCAATGTGGATGAATTTCGTGTTTTTTGTGTATTTGTCGAGACTGCCTGTCTGCCTGTCGGCAAACCTGCTCCCGATAGCTATAATCAAGTCGGCCGCGGCAATCGCATTATTTGCTGCCTTTTTGCCGTGCATACCAGCAAATCCCAGAAGCTGGGGATGAGAATACGGGACAGAGCCGATACCCATGAGCGTCGTCGCAACCGGAAAATGATATTTCTCGATGAACTTTATAAAATCATGACTTGCGTTTGCGGATATGATTCCCCCGCCCGCGATAACAATGGGACGTTTCGCGGCGAGCATTACGTCCTCGGCCTCAGCAACGCAGATCAGGAAGTCCACATCAGGCTGCTTAAGTTTTTTCTTCTGCGCTGCCTTGTGAACATATTCGACTTCAGCGTTGAAAACATTCCTAGGTATATCAATCAGGACAGGGCCCGGTCTGCCGCCTCTGGCAATCTCGAAAGCCTCCCGCAGTGTGTCCATGAGCTTTTTGGGATCCTTGACTTTATAATTCTGTTTCGTTATGGGCATTGTTATTCCGACAATATCCGTTTCCTGAAAAGCGTCCCTGCCCAAAAGCTGAGCATCCACCTGACCGGTTATCGCAACTAAAGGGATGGAGTCCATGTATGCCGTGGCTATTCCGGTGACAAGATTTGTTGCCCCCGGCCCCGACGTGGCAATGCAAACGCCGACTCTGCCGCTCGCGCGCGCATAGCCGTCAGCCGCATGCGCCGCATCCTGCTCATGAGTAGTCAATATATTTTTTATACGCTTGTCCCCGCGCAGCGCATCATAAAGCGGCAATATCATCCCGCCCGGATAACCAAATATGGTGTCAACGCCCTCGGAGACGAGACACTCAACGACAGCTTGTGCGCCCTTCATCATCGTTGCTCCCCTCAAATGCTCATATCCTGTCAAGAATAGCCTCTGTCATTTTATCCGTGTTTGCTTTTTTGAAGCCATCTTTGTAAAGATCGGGAGTCCTGTAGCCATCCGCGAGCGCGGCGTCGCAGGCAGCCTCGATTGCCTTCGCGGCAGGCTCCTCCCTCAGCGAATACCTTAGCAGCATTGCCGCCGAAAGAATCGTGCCAATAGGATTCGCTATGCCTTTTCCCGCGATGTCCGGAGCCGAGCCATGGATAGGCTCAAAAAGACTTGTTTCCTTGCCAATCGAAGCGCTCGGCATCATGCCAATAGAGCCTCCAAGCACAGCCGCTTCATCAGAAAGGATGTCGCCAAAAAGATTTCCAGTGCAGATAACGTCAAACTGCGTCGGTTTTATGGCTAGCTGCATTGCGCAATTATCCACATAAAGATGATCAAGCTCGACATCCTTATACTCATCAGCCAGCTTAGTGACAGTCCTGCGCCACAATCTGGACGTAGCAAGAACATTCGACTTGTCCACGGAAGTCACTTTTTTATTTCTTATTCTCGCCGTCTCAAAAGCAAGCCGTGCTATTCTCTCAACCTCAGGCACAGAATAATTCTCCAAATCCCACGCCCTCTCCGCGCCGTCATGCTGCTCGGACTCGCATCTGTCTCCGAAATATATGCCCCCGATCAGTTCACGCACGATGACGAGGTCAACTCCACGAACTACGTCTGATTTCAAAGGCGAGTATTCCACCAATGTTTCCGACACCTTGACAGGCCGCAGGTTCGCATACAGCCCAAGGCTCTTTCTAAGTCCCAGTATAGCTTTTTCGGGGCGCAGGCCAGGCTCAACATTGTCCCATTTGTCGCCTCCGACCGCACCAAACAGGACACCATCGGAAGCCTTTGCCGCCTTTACCGTCTCATCGGGAAGCGGTGTGCCAAATTTATCGTACGCCGTCCCTCCCGCGTCATGATATTCAAAATTTAATTCCAGCTTGAATTTTTCAGCAGTCTTTTTCATGACAGCGACGGCCGACTCAGTGATTTCTTTTCCTATACCATCGCCGGGAATGACAACTATTTTTTTCGCCATTTCTTTCAATCCGCCTCCACTAAATACCAATTATTTTTTATAGTATCGCTATACTCTGTATGAGCGCAAAGCCGTGCCCTTTCCTTGCGAAATCTTGCAGGGGCGCAATTATGCGCCCCTGCACGTGTTCAATAATCGAAAGCAATAATTTTGTTTAAACAGATTTATTCTTTATGTAATTGACAAGACCGCCCGCGTTTGCAATTTCCTGAACAAACGCCGGCAGTGGATGCGCCTGAAAATGATCCCCCGTGGTCAAATTATCAATCGTGCCTTTTTCGGGGTCAATCTTCAATTCATCTCCCGCCTTTATCTTCTCAACCTCGTCCCCTATCTCAAGAAGAGGCAGTCCGACATTTATACCGTTGCGATAAAAAATCCTCGCGAAACTGGAAGCCACGACCACGGCCACGCCGGATGCCTTTATCGCTATAGGCGCATGCTCACGCGATGAACCGCAGCCAAAATTACTGCCTCCGACTATGATATCGCCTTCCTTGACATTGGCCGCGAACGACTCATCAATGTCCTCCATGCAATGCGCGGCCAAATCGCTTGGTTTGAACACATTCAGGTACCTGGCCGGAATGATGACATCCGTATCTATATTATTGCCATAACGCCATACCTTGCCCGTAAAAGCCATGTCACTCTACCTCCTCTGGTGCCGCGATGCGGCCTAGCACTGCGCTTGCTGCGGCGACATGAGGCCCCGCAAGATAAACCTCGCTCGAGGTATCCCCCATGCGCCCAACGAAATTTCGATTCGTGGTCGAAACGCATCGCTCGCCGACTGCCAGTATTCCCATGTAGCCGCCGAGGCAAGGCCCGCAGGTCGGACAGGACACAACGCATCCCGCGTCGATAAAAGTATCAATGTAGCCCCTGCGCATTGATTCCTTGTATATCGCTTGACTTCCCGGTATCACTATGCACCGCACGTCATCATGAATCTTGTGCCCCTTTATAATGCTTGCCGCGATTTCCATATCTTCCAGCCTGCCATTCGTGCATGAGCCAATGACGACCTGATCAATTTTGATTTTTTTCTTTATATCGCTTACGGCTCGCGTATTGCCCGGCAAATGCGGGAACGCCACGACCGGAGTGAGCTTTGAGAGATTTATCTCTATCACTTGCGAATAATTGGCATCGCTGTCAGACTCGACCGGCTCATAGGGCTCCTTTACTCTGCCCTCGACATACTCCTTTGTTATTTCGTCAAACGGGAATATACCATTCTTGCCGCCCGCCTCAATGGCCATATTCGCAATCGTCAAACGATCTGCCATCGAAAGCTCGGAAACTCCCTCGCCGGCAAACTCCAATGTCTTATAAAGAGCGCCGTCAACGCCAATCATTCCTATAAGCGTCAATATTACATCCTTGCCATTTATATTTTTCGGTTTTTTGCCGGAAAGGACAACCTTTATAGCTTCCGGCACCTTAAACCATGCCTTGCCCGTGGCCATCGCAGCAGCAAGGTCAGTCGAGCCTACTCCTGTCGAAAATCCATTAAGGGCGCCATAGGTGCATGTATGAGAATCCGCACCGATAGTGAGCATCCCGGGGCCGACCAAGCCAAATTCAGGAAGTATCACATGCTCGATTCCGACACGTCCCTGCTCAAAATAATTCACAATTTTATGCTTTCGTGCAAAATCCCGCACCGTTTTCGCCAGCCCGGCCGACTTCATGTCCTTTGCCGGCTGGAAATGGTCAGGCACCAGCGCGATTTTCTTATTATCGAATACCGGCTTACCGATTTTCTTGAATTCCTTTATAGCGGGCGGCGCAGTGATATCATTTGCAAGCACCATGTCAAGGCTGCACGTCACAATGTTTCCCGCCGAGACAGACGGCAGTCCCGCATGCTTGGCCATGATTTTTTCAGTCATGTTCATGCCCATGTCAAAAATCTCCTTTCACTTTATCCTAAAAATCGGCTTGCACATCAAAATGACACGCAAACCGATTTTCCTATTCATCAAATACCATATACAATAAAAAGTTTTAAAAATCCAGCTTGTCTTGACCCTTCAGCCATGTCATCATGCCACGGAGCTTCGCGCCTACCTTCTCGATTGGATGCTCCGCATTGATGCGACGCTCCGCGAGGAAATTCGCACGCCCTGCGGCACGATTCTCTACGAGCCAGTCACGCGCAAAAGTGCCGTCCTGAATCTCCTTCAGAGCCTTCTTCATCCGCTCCTTGACATCCGGCGTGACGATACGCGGCCCCACCTTGTAATCGCCATACTCGGCAGTGTCACTGATCGAACGGCGCATCTTAGCCATGCCGCCCTCATACATCAAGTCAACAATCAGCTTCATCTCATGGAAGCACTCAAAATAAGCCATCTCCGGCTTATAGCCTGCCTCGACGAGCGTCTCGAAACCGTTCTTTATCAGATTGCAAACGCCGCCGCAAAGCACGCACTGCTCACCGAACAAGTCCGTCTCCGTCTCGTCTTTGAAAGTAGTCTCAATTATTCCGGCGCGAGTGCCGCCAATGCCACGCGCATAGGCCACGGCAATATCGAAGCAATTTCCCGACGGATCCTGGTGAACAGCAAACACATCGGGAACACCGCTGCCCTCGGTGAAAGTGCGGCGAACGAGATGACCAGGGCCCTTCGGCGCGACCATGAAAACATCAACATCGTCAGGTGGAATAATTTGCTTGAAATGAATATTGAAGCCATGCGCAAAGGCAAGGGCGCTGCCCGATTTAAGATTCGGGGCAATCTCTGACTTATAAACATCGGCCTGCTTCTCATCCGGGATAAGAATCATCGTTATGTCAGCCTGTTTGACGGCCTCGCCGACCGTCAGCACTTTCAGGCCGTGCGACTCAGCGATAGGCTTCGACTTTGAGCCCTCATATAAGCCAACGACCACATTGGCGCCGGAATCCTTCAAATTAAGAGCATGAGCATGACCCTGGCTGCCATATCCAATAATCGCAATCGTCTTTCCCTTCATAATGTCCCAATTAGCATCCGAATCGTAATAAGTCTTGGACGTCATTTCATAGCAAGTTTTTTCCATAATACTGTCTCTCCTCACAATGTTCATATATAGTATGCTCGCCACGCTCCAGTCCGATGAGCCCTGTACGTATAACCTCCAAGACCCCATACGGCGAAAGGAGCTGCGTGAAAGCCGTAACCTTATCATCGTCGCCCGTTATCTCAAATATGAGCGTCGTGGGCTGGACATCGATGACATGCGCACGAAAAAGCTCCGCCATTTTCAGCACATCCAGGCGATTCGTGTCATCCGCCTTGACCTTTATCATCGTCATGCCGCGAAAAACCGACGATGACTCATCCAGCCGCTCCACCGATGTCACATCAGGCAGTTTTTCCAGCTGCTTTATCATCTGCTCAACGAGATTCTCATCACCATGAACGACAACAGTTATCCGAGAAAACTCGGGTGACTCCGTCACCCCGACGGAAAGACTGTCGATATTGAACTCGCGCCTGCTGAACATTCCTGCTACTCTCACAAGAACGCCAGGCTGATTGCGTACAAAAACCGATAAAACGTGACGCGTCATCATTACCCAAGCGCCTCCAATGCAGTCCCCGAAAATCAGTGTAAACATGTATCATTATTGCAGGATTGATTTAATTTGTCAATATCAAATTAGCAACTGAAAACAAATAAAGGAACCGGCAAAGAGTCGGTTCCTTTATTCATAATCAGGCAGGCATCACAAAAAGTGTCCTCACATTTATATTGACTGTCTGGACAACAATGCCTGTCATATATTCAATAGCTTCTTTTATCTTTTTCTGCGAGTCGCTGATAAGAGTCGGTATATGCTTTCCATATCGGAGCACTACCTCGCACGATATCTCTATGCCATTATCGTCATTCCCGTCCATGAGGTGAGTCACCTTCACATGGCCCACCTTGCTTATGTCGCCCCTGTCCATTGCCATTCTTTTCACAATCGACTTCACTGCCGAATCATCTATTATCAACTTCCCATAATAGCTGAAAATCGGGCGCACTATGCTCTTTTCTCCCAGCTTGCGGCGTTTGCGCGACGAGCGATTAAAGAGCGACTGAATGGGATCAACCAAGTAACCGGAAAAATGCGGCTTAAGCTCAATCGTCGGAACGGGAATAATGTGCTTGCCTTCCTTCCGACGATAAAACTCCGCCTTCGCCATGTCAGTCTTTGAGGCGATGTCCTCTATGTGAATAATCTGCTCCACGGACGGCAGGCCAAGCCTTTTGGCGATTTTATGAATCATGTTCTCACTCGTGCCCAAAATAAGTATGCGGTGAGGATTCTCATTTTTTATCGCCGCCCTTACCTCCTCGGCATGACCAGGCAATATGAATATCGCGCGTCTCACTGCCATTATCCGGTTTTTCTCGCGCTTTGCCGACTGCCCCGCAATGATACGGCCATCCTTTATCAAAATGCCATCATCAATTATAGCATCAGCATCATACTTGTGCGCGACAAGCAACGCGCGATGACTCTTCCCGGTTCCGCTCGCTCCCACCAAAGCAATCACGTCCAACGCATATCACCTGCCAAAATACAATTTTTTATTAAAAATCTTATCGAGGATACTCCCTCACGCTCTCCGCAAAGATCAAAAAATCCCTAAGCAGGCGCAATTAATCACTTGCTATTCAAGCGATTCAGGCGGATTAAAAAACGGAATCGCATATTTATCTTCTATCGTGAACTCGCCCAAATTCTCAGGGTATCTGCTCGAAAGAGCATGATAATCCGAACCGCCCGTCAGCATCAATCCATATTTTTCCGCCATGCGAATATATTTTGCTGTTTCCGTCGCGTCATGCTTTGGATAAAACACCTCAAGGCCATCAAATCCAAGCGACAAAACTTTTTCAACAAGGGCATCATCTTTTATGAGCTTTGGATGCGCGAGCACGGACTTGCCGCCTGCCCGCCTTATTAGGGCAACAGCCTCCTCGGGCTCTATGCGATAATGCGGGATATATGCCGGTTTGCCATGCTCAAGGAGCGTATCAAAAACCTCGTGCATCGTGGAAAAAATTTTCTTATTCACAAGCGCTCGCGCGACATGCAGCCTTCCGATCGAGCTGCTCGAGCCCGCTATCTCAAGGACATCTCCCTCGGAAATATCGTACCCCAGCTCATTGATTTTTTTTATCATCACCGACAAGCGTGCCCATCTGGACTCAGCTATCTCATTTACCTTGTCGGCCATATCTTGATTGTAAATATCAAAATCATAGCCCAGAATATGAACATCGTGCCCATCGACTTCGCAGCTGAACTCTATCCCGGGAATTATATTAATCGTCTTGGACGGATAAATATTTTGCTCATAAAGATGACGTATTCCATCGACCGTGTCATGGTCGGTAATGGCAATATAATTGAGATGCGCCTCTTTGGCTGCAGCAACCAGTTTCTCGGGGGTGAGCCGCCCGTCCGAGTACGTAGTATGCATATGAAGATCGCTCGACATTTTTTGTCTCACTTTCTAAAATAAATATATAAACTGCCGCACGACGATTATTTTATCACAATAACGAAAAAAAATCCATAGCACCGAATTATAAGGCGTGATATAGCCTTATCACCGATTTATCCGATGATGACGGGTAAATAGACTAAATTCAGTGGGAGCCAAAAACTCCCACTGAATAAGTCTCATTTTATCATTTAGTTCAAACGACCTTTGAACTGCGTTTCTTTTTTTTCGGTCAAATTTATCCAAGCAAAAGCAATCCCGAGGACAAACCAAAAAAATTTCATCGTGAGCGTTGCTCCCCAAGTGTACTCGGTCATGCCATGCAAAATTATGCCCATTGCCGCCGAAAAAATGGCTATGTAAGCTAAATTTTTTGTTCTATGGTAATTATAAAGCGACATCGCGACGAGATAAATCCAAAACAGGCAAAAGGCTATCCCGCCTATCGCACCGCACTCCGCAAACATATTGAAAAAGATATTGTGCGCGTGCCCCAGTTCTCGCTCTTTTGCCTCAGGGAGAATATATTTCTCACGATACATTCTGCCAAATTGCCCGGGGCCGACACCCAAAACGGGATTATCCTCGAACATCATCACGGAGCTCCTCCAAAGGAGAAATCTCTCCACCCTTGACTGCTCTCCGGCATTATCTATCGAATTGAATCTGCTCATTAGAGCAGGCGACGAGCAAAAAATACCGACAGCCATCAAGACCACGACAGCCATTCCCAAAAACCATTTTACTTTTGACTTCACGGCGAGAAAAGAAATAAAAGGCAGCGCCGCCGCGAGCGCAATCCATGCGCCGCGCCTGCCATTAAAAATGAGCGCCACAAAGGCTATGACAAGGGCGACCCCGGAGACCAGCTTCCACTTTCTGTCGTCCAGCCTCATGCAGCCGACAAACAGCATCGGTATTGTCATTGTCAAAATTGTCGCCTGCATCATGTAGTGAATAATCCCGGAATGTGTCCCGGCATATTTGCCAATATTGATTACCGACTGCCCTATCCCAAGCATTCCGTTAATAACTATCGAGATGACCAAAATCCCCATCAATAAAATGAGCTTCTTTTTTTCTCGTATGCAAAGAAGAACGATAAAAAACGGCATCATGCGGTACAGGTAATGATCAAAAAATATTTTCATGCCACGCCATATGTCGGCTGACAAAAGAGAAGAAATAATCACGACGGCCCAAATAGCAGCGACTGCCACCAGCAAGCCTTTTTTTGGAACCATGCATCTCCAATCGTCATGCTTCACATAAAGGCGACGAAAAAAACCAATAATCGCAAATGCAAGAAATATATTCCCCATGAAAACCGATAGACTTGAAAACAGCGCAAACCCGCATAAATAAAAGAATATTCTTTTTTCGATTTGCTTTATGTCAAAAAAATTCATTATTAGGCTCCTTCGCGCTAATGAAATTTGCAAGCTGTTTATTTGCAATGCCTCATTCTCTTATCAAAACGCGCTCAATCCCGATCGTCTTGTTCGTCTTTTCGTCCAATTCAATTATGACTGCCGAGTAGATATTCGGGCCTTTGGCGACCTCAAACCTCTGCGGCATCCCCGTTATGAATTTTGGGAGCACTCTGTCAACGCGATCCCCTATGACCGAATCACTAGGACCGGTCATCCCGAGATCGGTAATATATGCAGTCCCCTTGGGCAGCAGCCGCTCATCGGCAGTCTGCACATGAGTGTGCGTGCCGACAACGGCGTTCACCCTGCCATCAAGATACCAGCCCATTGCAGCCTTCTCGCTCGTCGCCTCGGCATGAAAATCAAGAAAAATCAAATCACATTCGTCGCGAAGCTCGCGAAGAGCATCCTCCACCCTCTGAAACGGGCAATCAAGCGGCGGCATAAAGGCTCGTCCCGACATACTGATGACGCCTATATTTTTAGCTCGCCACGGGTAAACACACCATCCCTTGCCCGGCACCCCATCAGGATAATTCGCCGGCCTCAGAAGATACGGCTCGCTGTCAATGAAATCCAGTACCTCCTTGTTGTCAAAGACATGGTTGCCGCTGGTCACTATATCGGCTCCGCCACGAAGCATCTCGTCCATCGACTTGCGGCTGATGCCCTTGCCTCCCGATGAATTTTCGCCATTTGCAACGACTATATCTATTTTTTTCTCACGGCGAAGCATTGCCGTGTATTTAGCAAAGGCCGCCCTCCCGGGGCGGCCAATAATGTCACCGACCATGAGCACACGCATTGCATTAACCTCATTTATTGAACACGAGCACGCGACCTTCCTCACGAATCCCAATCAGGCGATTAGGGAAACGCGAGAAATTAAGAGAGTGGATCATATGGTCAATCGCATCCTCGTGAGCAGATATGTCAAACTCCATGTCATCCGGCTTCTGACTTGCATCCATTATGAGTATATCCTTGAAATTCTCATGCATGATTGACGATATGAGACTTATTTCTCCCTGGGAAATCGACTTCACGTCGCGGACAATATGGAAAAAAGCCGTGTGCCCCTGACCCTCAAGAAATATCTCGATGCGCCTCGCCTCGTATCCCTCAAGCGAGTGATATGTCAGAATGCTCTCCTGCAGAAGATTGCCGACACGCTCATAATCTTCTTTTTGCGGAATAGATTTCATAGCGAATGTGAAATGAAAAGACGCCCCCTCAGGCTCATAATTGACAGTGCTGATTTCAGGGTAGCATACAAGAATTGACACGAGGAGATTTACTCCCTCCATGCTGGGCTTCTTTGCTTTGCCAAAATTAATCATGACGCGTCACCTCATTTCAAAATAAATTCAAATTATATTACCACGATTTTTTGAAAAAAAGAGGATGCCGTCAAAAATAAAAACAACACCCTCATCATTTCTTCTGTCAAATTATAATATATACCGATTATTGATTTTAGTCAAACATTATGAAAATGCCGATTGATTATTTCATAACAGGTATTAGTCTTTTGAACAGTTCCTTGTTATCCTTCAGCGTTTCTTCATTGCCGAGCACGCAATAAATATTTTCCTTCATCCCTCTGTCGACAATGGCAGAAATCCCGCGCACGTCGTCGACCTTGCAGGCCAGCACCTCGTCGCGCTGCCGCTGTTTTGCCTCATACGTCAGCCCCGACAGGTAGTCGCTCATCGCGACGCTGCCCTTCAGGTACGGCGACATCGGCATATCGAGCGACGCTATCGTGCCGATAATATATTTTGTCATTTCGCGGTCATCCGCCGTGAAATTTTTCAGATAGTCGGCAATCCCATCAAACGCATCAAGCGTCTCACGGAGATTGGGGTCGCGATACGATGTAAACATCATAAGCCCGTCACGCGCGAACTTGGCGGATGCGCCGTAAGCCCCTCCCTTGACCCTGATATTAGTCCAAAGATAGCCATAGCGCATGATGGTCTCAACGACACGCATGACTCCCGTGTATTTGTATCCCATCCTCAAGAAATTAGCGGCCTTTCCGACATACTGGACACGCGAGGACGAAGTGAGCCCTTCATTTTCAATCTTCAACGAGTCATCTTGATTGGCATCCGGATACTCCTCATTCGGGAGCGCCTCAAGCACCTCGCCAACCGACTTTGCGGCCGCCTCATAATCATCGCGCGATGTCGTTATGCCAACGACAAGATTTTTTCTGTTGTACACCATTGAGAGCGTCTTTTTCAGCTTGCGGGAAAGTTCCTCGAACCTCTCCTCGTAATGATCCGCGATGTCCTTGAGGAAATTATAATAATCGAGATCGCTCCTCGTGTTGAATTTTGAAGCGGCAGATATATACGAGGCGAGACGTTTCGCCATGAAAAGCTGCGGCATATTCATCGTTTGACGTTCCCATCCCGCGATGCACTGCTCGATAAGCTCCCTTATGCGTTTTTTGCTGTCGAATTTTGAATCGGTAAGTATCTCAATCAGCAGCCTCGAAAGCTCCGGCAATTTTCTTATAAGCGCGCGCGACTTGACGCAGGCACTGACAAACCAGCCATCAGGGGCGCTCGCGTCGACCTTGCTGCCTGCCTCAAGCTTATAGCTTATTCCCCCAGTATGCAGATTCATAAGCGTAGTGACTTCCTGATACGAGCGACTGCCCGTATCAACAGAGCCCAATATATCGCACAAAAGATACCCGTAATTTTGAAGCTCAGGCGTGAGCATGGAGCCGTCAAAATAAAAAGCTATATAGGCAATGCCATGAGTGGAGAGATCGCTGTACATCGTCTTGGTGCCGTCAATATCACGAATTTCAAGCGGCAGTTTTTCCGCTTTCTTTTCTATGTCCGACAATGAGAGCAGCGGTATCGTGGCAAGAGCCTCGGGCGTATCGGGTGTCTCTTGAAATTCCTTCAGATGGGATGTGGTCTTTATAATTTCTTCAATCTGCTCGGAGCTCATTTTCGATTTTTTTTCGGCGAGAGCGTTGAGCGTTTTCTTTTCACGCTCGGCCGCCATCGTCTTGCTCGGCGACATCGTCAAAAGCACTTGATGAGGATTGTTTATAAAGCACTTGTCAATCAGCCCCTCAAAAAAGCCGTTGCCAATGCCATCGCGCAGCTTACGCAAATCATCTTCATAGTACAGCATGACGCCCGGGTCATCGTCATACAGCCACGATGTAAGAGACGTCATATTATATACCAGTCCCTTAGGCGTTTGCCCGAAGTCAGCCTCGCGCAGCTTGAACTCCTCTATGTTAAGCGATGCCTCCAGCAGAGCGCGGTCAATGCCATCTTCTTTGATTTTCCTCAGCGCGCCCATCATGACATCATAAAAACGCTCCGCATCCCCTGCATTGGCATTCGTGACCTCGACGCTCAGGCACGGCTGAATCATATTCCCGTCAAGCGACGCCGTTATGTCCTTTCCTATTCCCGCGTCAATGATTGCCTGACGGACAGGCGCGGCATCAGTCAGGAACAGGGCATGAACCAAAATCGCCAGTCCGCCTCTTGTGAGCCTGTCGCCATTCTCGCACCCTATGGCTCCCCACAGCAGGTACGTCTTATCCTTGTCGTCCTCCTCCGCGCCAATGGGATACTCTTTTTTCACGCGCTTCATGTCATGGAACAACGCCTGGTTTTTTATCTCTGAATCCACCTCTATCTTGGTGAAATCAGAAAGGTATTCCTCATCCAAAAATTTCAGCCGCTCATCAATGTCCATGTCACCATAAAGATATATATAGCTGTTGGAAGGATGATAATATTTCTTATGGAATGCTATGAAATCATCGTGGGTTAGCTCCGTGATATGCTCCGGGTTGCCGCCCGACTCAAAA
Source organism: Schwartzia sp. (in: firmicutes) (assembly GCA_017458745.1). Taxonomy (GTDB): domain Bacteria; phylum Bacillota; class Negativicutes; order Selenomonadales; family Selenomonadaceae; genus RUG024. Next base: position 15,205 of record JAFTAB010000146.1, read on the forward strand.
TGATAGGCGGTGTCCGGATAAATCGCCTTCATCGCCTCTGTCTCCAGCAAATCCTCGGGCGAGGATGTCGCTCCCTTCATCTCATTGTAGACGACCCCGCTGTACCGCAGCGGCTCATCGACATTCCCTATCTCATAATGCCAGCCCTCCTGCATCAGCACTTCCTTTTTGTCATACATTGCAGGATAAAAGACAGCGTCCAGATAAACATCCATGAGATTATTGAAGTCTTTCGTGTTGCGGCTTGCCACGGGGTACATTGTCTTGTCGGGAAATGTGATGGCATTCAGGAACGTGTTGAGCGAGCCTTTGACTAACTCAACAAACGGTTCCTTCAACGGGAATTTTCTCGACCCGCAGAGCGTCGAGTGCTCCACCACATGAGGAAGCCCCCTGTCATCATACGGCGGCGTGCGAAACGTTATAGAAAAAACTTTATTGTCATCGTCATTTTTCAAGAAAAAAAGACGCGCCCCACTCTTCTCGTGGATAAACTCGAATGCCTCCGAGTCCACCTCCTTGATGGTCTGCGTCTTCAACAGCCTAAAACCATGAATCACGTCATTAACTTTCATCAAATCCTGCTCCTCTCATTTTTCAACTCGGTCATATTATAATATCTTCCCTTATATTTTTCCACTTTTTGCAATTGCCAAGCAACAAGAAAATTTTTGATTTTACAACAATATATCATTTTCATTGCCTATACTTCCATTGATATGATAAACTGTCTATACTGCTCTCTGTTAAGATTCTTAAATCTTTACAGAGAGTGCATGATAAGCAGAGAGCCGCCGCTTTAGCGGCGTGCGAATCGCTTATGCGTTAGCTGTCGTCAGACGAGCAGCAGGCTCGTCTGTAGCCTGCGAAGCAGGCATATCCCAGGTCAAAATTTTATTTAGTCTGAGATAAGTATTAGAAACTGCAATGAAATAAATTTTGGGAGGCATCTCCATTGGACGATACAGAAAAAAAATGTCTTATGGTCGGCGGGCAGGCTGTCATCGAGGGAGTAATGATGCGGGGCAACGGCATGGTCGCCACCGCCGTGCGCGATGCAGAAGGACACATTACAGTCGATCTGCATGAGGCAAAATCAATAGGCGACAAATACCCCATTTTCAAAAAGCCGTTGCTCAGGGGCGTGGTCGCATTATTTGAATCACTCATCATGGGCCTAAAGGCGCTCTCATATTCCGCGCGAATGGCAGGCGAGGAAGATGAGCAGCTCAGTGACAAGGAACTCGCCGGCACCATGGCGTTCGCAATTATTCTCGCCATTTTGCTTTTTGTTGCAATCCCGACCGGAGCCGCAAAGCTCTTCCGTGAAATCACAGATAATCCCGTCTTTTTGAATCTGATGGAAGGAGTCCTGCGCCTTGCCATCTTCCTTGGCTATCTATTTGCAATCTCGCGCATGAAGGACATCTATCGAGTCTTTCAGTTCCACGGCGCCGAGCACAAGACAATCCACGCCTACGAGCATGGCGGGCCGCTCACCGTCGAGAACGTCCAAAAATTCTCGCGTTTTCATCCGAGATGTGGCACTGCTTTTCTGCTGATAGTGATGATCGTGAGCATTTTCGTGTTTGCGTTTCTCGGATGGCCCGACGTGGTGACGCGCATTTTGAGCCGTGTATTACTGCTGCCCGTCGTCGCCGG
>JAFTAB010000147.1 GCA_017458745.1 Schwartzia sp. (in: firmicutes)
CGAGGCTTTCTTCTCGCGATACGAGGGCAAGGTCTCGCGCGAGGACATTGATTTTCTTTTGCTGTGCACGCAGCTTCCAGATTATTTTTTCCCGACGACGGCCTGCATTGTCGCCGACAGGCTCGGACTGAAAAAATCAGTCGGCGCGCTCGACTACAATCTCGGCTGCTCGGGATATGTCTATGGGCTGGCGCTGGCGAAGAGCCTGATAGAGACGGGACTGGCGCGACGCCTCCTGCTCATCACGGCGAGCAACTACACGAGCGTAGGCAACGACCTGAACCAAGCGATGAAGCCCATATTCGGCGACGCCGCGACCGCCACTCTGCTGGAGCCCGTCGACGCCGAGCGGCCTCCTCTCGACGCTTTCGTTTTCGGCACGGACGGCAGCGGCTACGACGGCATCATAATGGAGGCGGGGGGGAGCAGGTTCCCCGCCGTGAGGACTCCCGTGCGGGTGATACACGACGAGCACGGCGAGCATACAAATTACAACGGGCACATGGACGGCATGAAGATAATGCGCTTCACTCTGCGCGAGGTGCCGCCGCTGGTCGACGCCGTGCTGGAGAAGGCTGGCATCGGGCGCGAGGATTTGGACTACTGCGTTTTCCATCAGGCGAATAAATTGGTGCTGGAATATGTCAGAAAGAAATGCAAGCTCATGGACGTTCCTTTCTATAATAATGTGCGGACAGTCGGCAACACGATACCGAGCACTATCCCATTGGCCCTGCTCGACGTGACGAAGGAGACAAGCCCCGACAAGCTGCGCAGGGTGATGATGGCGGGGTTCGGCGTCGGGCTGTCATGGGCAGGCTGCATCGCCGATTTGTCGCACATGATGACGATATGACGGGGAAATAAATGATTTTTGCAAAGCACAGAATTGAGAGAATTGAAAACAAATTTATTGCCATATATTTTTTGATGGGCATCATTTGCCTTATCGCTCTGCCGATTTATTCGGTCATGGACGACCCGCTCCATTATTTGCGAGCATACGAAATATCAATGGGGAAATTTATCCCCGTCGTCCATGTCGATGAGAACGGGACGAAGCTCGTCGGGGATTATCTGCACAGGAACGCGCTTTATTTTCGTTCCGATGTCCACTCAAAGTCTCTCGACCTTGGCCCGATGAAGTCCATAGGCGATCATTTTAATTTTTACGCCGACCCGGCTCAACTCACATGGGCGGATTACCCTTCAAACCGAAAACAAACCGTTGACTACGGCAGCGAGCAATTTTTTCTTTTCCAGACGACGGCTCTTTATGCTCCCGTGAGCTACCTGCCCCAGGCGGCGGGAATCGCCGTCGCGCGTAATTTCTCGCATCGCTCGATGAAGCTGGCCTACGCCGGGCGATTCATGAACTGGCTTATGACGGGCTTCTGTTTTTACTGGGCGCTGAGAATTATCCCGCGTCACAAGCTGCTCATGCTCGCGATTATCCTCATACCAATAAACGTGCAGCAATGCAATTCGCTCGGCACCGACGGCCAGCTATTGGCGTACAGTCTCCTTTTTCTCGCTTTCATCATGCGCGCCCGCGAGAGCAGGACAATCTCGAAATCGTCTCTTGCGATTATCGGCGCACTGGCAATAGCCATCAGCCTGACGAAGATCGTGTACCTGCCTTTCGTGTTATTTGTCTTGCTCCTGCCGAGGGAGTGCTTTTCATCAAAGCGCAGGTATTTCGCCTACATCTTTTCTGTCATTTTCTGCGCGGCGGCCGCCAATCTCTCTTGGTACTTATTCGCAAGAGGGCTCATGGCGGCGCAGCATATGGCATGGGCCTCGCCCTCCGAGCAGATGGCATGGATGATAGCTCACCCGCTGGAGTTCGCGCGCATAACGGTCAATTCTTTTGTCGAATTATTCAAGCCGTTGATGCAGGGAATGTTCGGCATGACGCTCGGCTGGGGACATATCCATATAAACAAGTGGCTCATTTACGGCTACGCTTTTGCCCTAGGCTGCATTTTTCTGTGCTCGGCGGAAGATGAAAATGGATCATCTTTTTTCACCCGCGCTTTTTTGATTTTTATCCCGTTTTTGATTTTTTCGCTTATCTGCGCCGCCGAGTACGTCGCGTGGACCCCGCTCAACGCCCCGATAATTCAGGGTATGCAGGGGAAATATTTCCTGCCCTTCTTGCTGCCGATTATGCTGGCCATTATGCCAAAAATGCCATCGTGGCCGATTAGCCGCGCATGGATAAATCAGGGCCTTTTGTGGGCGATCATCATTATCGACATCGCCGTCTACGCCCAAGCCGCATCTCAAATGCTCGGGTAAGCTATGTGCGGAAAGAGAGGAAAATTTTTATCCGATGCTAACGGGCGCTAAAACTCCCGCTTCTTAAGCGGGAGTCAAGTGCCCATAAGGCAATGGGTAAATTCGACTAGATTCAGTGGGAGTATAAAACTCCCACTGAATAAGTCTTATTTTATAGGGCAAAGCAAGCCGAGGTGTATAATCTCATTGAGCATGGCAGACTATGTGCTTAAACCGATTGACATAGTGGGATTTTAAGAGGTATACTATCAATATAAAGATTGGCATTTGGAAGGAGGTTATCACGATGGATGAAAGATATATTTCTGTGCAGCAGTCCCTGATTGATTCATGCAAGGAAGTCAAAGCAATGCGGGAAGGCAGACAAGCTGAACGCACATGGGAAGAATTAGCTGACTATATTGATTCGTTGGTAGCCGCTGAGCAGGCAGAGGCTCGATGAAGGTTATTTGGACGACTCGCTTCCAAAAGGATATTGAATATTACATAAAAAAGAAAAAATATTTCAAAATCAAGGATGATATTCAATCTGTCGTGGATGAACTTGAGAAAGGCAATCTTGTTGGAGATGAGTTGCAAAATATTAATGTAAACGGAAAAACTTTCAAAGTCCGAACGGCTAATACGTCAGCAAATGTCGGAAAATCCAATGGCTTCCGTATTATTTATTATGCTGTTTCAGAAGATAACAAGGTCTATTTGCTTACTATCTACTCAAAGAAAGACGATAATAGAGTTGTAACCGATGAAGAAATTAAACAATGTATAGAAGAAAACATAAAATGATTACTCTAGCAGCTTATAGATTGTATTCTATTAAGCTGCTATTTTTTAGCAGAGTACA
>JAFTAB010000148.1 GCA_017458745.1 Schwartzia sp. (in: firmicutes)
CTTACCGCCACCCCTTGTGGGCGGCGGTTTTTGTATAAATTCCCCCGGTCTAATCGGGAGTTTTCTTAATATAAAAAAGCCCCGGCGAACGCCGAGGCTTTTTGTGTTGCGATTATTAATTTTAGAACCAGAGGTTGAGCTCGGTGAAGAAGGTGTGAACCTTGTTGCCCGAAGTAGCTCCTGCAATCTTATTGCCCATGAAATACTTCACAAAGAGCGTCGTGTTCTTCATCGGGGCAACGCTTGCGCCGATTTCCCAGCCACGCTCATTGTTGAGGATTGGGCCGAGTTCCGAGTAGTCGGAGCGAATCGTCGAGGCCTGTCCGAGGTGACGATACGCAATGTATGCGCCCCAGGAGCCCGGCTTCGTCTTTACAGCTCCGCCGTAGTTGAGCTGGAAGTTATAGGACTGATCGACAGAGGATTTTGAAACGCTATCGCCATTTTTAGTGCTTTTTGCTCCGGCATCTCCGTCAACGGAGGTATTCTTCGCATAGGCAGCGGTCAAGCCCAGCTTATCGGTGAACTTGTAGCCGAGACCTACATCGATGATGTTGGCGCGCTGATTGCCAAGGTAATTAGCTCCATCCTCATCAAAGAACGCCTTGTTGGAGAGGTTGTGGTAGCCAATACCCCAAGTGAATCTCTTGGAACGATCATTGTAAACCTCGAGCTCGAGGTGCGTAGCAGTCGGGCCGGTCTCTCCGCCGCCAAGGAACGAAGCATTAGCAAGATTCAAGCGAGCAGCCGAAACGCCAACCTTGACATCCTTGCCGAATGTCACTTTCGCGCCGGCCTCGCGATATGCAAAGATCATGCCATAGTCGGCATTGGAGTAGCCGGGGAATTTACCGAGCTGAATCTTGGTGCTGCCATACGTGCCCTCAGCATAGATACGGTCAACAGTGAGATCGTCACCATTGAGGTTCTTGCCGGTCGCGAAGTCACGCGAATTCGCATAGTCGATACGTGCCTTGCCCACCCAGTGCTCGTTGATGGTCATGACAGGCTCCATGCGGAGCATGTACTGGTTCGTTCTCTTGCCGGTCGGCGTGCTCTCGGTCTTGTCAATGCTGCGATTGATGTAGCGATAACGCAGACGGCCGCCCCACTTCACATTGTCAACTTTCTTCTCGAGAGCGGCAACGCGAACGCCGAGGTTGTTGAGCTCATCAGCGAACTCAGCGGCGAGCTTGTCGATCATCGCCTTGTCAGCGCCGGTAGCACCCTTCGCCATCGCGCGGGCAACCATCTGAGCCATCTCGTAGCGGGTGATTTCCTGATCGCCACGATAGGTGCCGTCGCCATAGCCCTCGATGACGCCGTCAGCGGCGAGCTGAGCGACAGCATCGTATGCCCAATGATCGGCAGGAACATCCTCGAAAGGATTTGCAGCTGCGAAAGTCGTCGAAGCTGCACCGACAACCAGAGCGGTTGTCAAAGCTGAAACCAGAGTCTTTTTCATAAAGAAACTCCTCCTTAAAATAAAGTAAGATAGAAAATTTGGCGGGTCGCCATCTGTCAAGGAGTGAGTCTCATGAGTGTCCACGTTTCCTCGCGATATCACGCCTTCCAAATGCGACCATGGTTAATGTATCACAACAAAAATCATTTTGCAAGTGAAAAATAGATTTTTTTCGAGATTTTTTGAAAAAAAGATGAAAATATAGGGAGAGCATATTCACTTCACCTATAATATAGATAATTTAGATTTATAGTTATAAAATAGCGCTCGTCAATTTTTGATTGACGAGCGCCTTTTTATTCAGTGCTTATGGTACTAAAAATTCTTATTTATCTCATGAATGTCTCTGATGCCACGTTTGTAATCATCGCCAGCGTCTCCGGGCATATCCCGATGGCGAGCGTCGCTATTACCGCTGCCAGCGCCGAGACTCTCGCGAGCATGGGCACGCTCATTTTTTCGGCGCGCCATTCCTCGTCATCGCCCAAGTCACGGTACATCGCCTTTGTCACCAGCAGATAGTAGTAAACAGAAATCATCGACATTACGAAGCCAATGACTGCCAGCCACAGAAGCCCCGAATCCACAGCCGCAGTGAAAATGTAAATTTTTCCGGCAAATCCCGCTGTCGGGGGAATGCCCGCCATGGAGAGCAGGCAGACTGTCATCACAGCCGCAAGCAGCGGCGACGCCTGCGCCAGCCCCGTGACATCGTCATGCGTCGTGCCGCCGCGCTCCGCGTCCACGATGCACAGCACCACAAAAGCGCCGACATTCGCAAAGACATAGAGCATCGCGTAGAACATGACCGCCTTCATGCCGGCATGGTCGGCCGCGGCGATGCCCGCCATCATGTAGCCGGCCTGAGCGATTGATGAATAAGCGAGCATACGCTTGACATCTTTCTGACGAATCGCCATGATATTCCCGAATATCATGCAGAGAGCGGAGAAAACGGCGAGAAGC
>JAFTAB010000149.1 GCA_017458745.1 Schwartzia sp. (in: firmicutes)
TGGTAAAAGAAATTATTCAGCGGGAGTGTAAGTTCCCGTTAGCATCGAATCTAAAAGGGGAATCGTGTTTTGGCTGATTATGATATTTCAAATATGTTTTTCCATGGCGTGCAGCAGGATTTAAAGCTGCTGCTGGTGGCTCCGCTCGTGTGCGCGATTTTTCGCGCGATATTCATAGCGGTGTACGGTCACTACACGCTGAATGACATAGTTAAAAATCCTGCGAAATTTTATCATTCTTTTCGTTACGGGTTTTGGTGGGGGATGGATTGGAACGCCTATGTCCTGCTCTATTCTTTTGTACTGGTGACCATGCCGTCTCTGTTTTTCTCTGATTTGTACGCGTATGCTGACACTGTACGCGCGATAGGTCTTTGCGTGTGGCTCGTCGTGCTTTATGTCGCGTTCGTCGGGAAGATGATTTTTTATTATCACTACCATGATATTTACAATCACCTTATTTGGCTGGCTCATCATGCAAACAAGCGCAATTTGCTCGACATATTTTTCAACCAAAATCATGGTGCGCTGCTGCTGGTTTCCGTGATTCCGTATATCGCGCTTTGCCATATCATGACAACGGCGTGGCTCTCTACTCCCACGCTTGCCTGTCCGAGAATTTCGACGGACACGACGGCTTATCTTTTTTTCGCGGCCGTGTTTCTGGCAATGGTAGCTGTTTTTTATTTTTGCCGTTTCGGTGGGACTTTCAAGCATCAGGACAAGCCCGAGTGGGATGAGATCCCCGTTGTGGTCAAGGACGATATTTTTATGGCGAAGGCGACCGTCGATGATATGTGCGCGCTGGAGATTGTTTGGCGTCATCCGATGAATGAGCTTTTGAAGCACACGGATGAATTTGCCGCGCCTCTGATAGACGGAATAATGCCGGCACAATATAAAAATGAAGCGTGGAAAAATCTGCCTATGCCGATTGAGGCATTCAGGCGCAAGGCAAAGGGCGCGCTGATAAAGCGACCGAGGCATATTTTCCTTATGTTTGCCGAAAGCTATGAGCAGGCCCCGGTTGATCCGTTCTTTGAAAATCTTCATATTGCGGATGGCGGGCGGCGATTCATGGATTTGCCAAACACGTTCAATCTTAGTAACTTCCTCTCGGGAGGGACTCGCTCACGCACGTCGCTTGTCGCGATGTTTCTCGGAATATATGACGCCGAGCTTGAGATAAACGAAAATCAAAAATTTTGGCGCGGCACTCTTCCCACGCGGTTGCCTCAGGTAATGCGCGAGATGGGGTATCGCTCGTATTTTTGGTACGGCGGAGAGAAAAACGCGGGCAGCCTGATGCACTTTTTGCCTGCTGTTGGCTTCGACGGCGTATTTTTCGCGCCCGATATTTGTCCGCCGGATTCCCCGCGCACATGGGTGGGAGTTTACGATCATATCTTTTTGAGCGAAGCAGCCCGACGCATCGAGGAAATGGAGAGAGAGGATGACAGTCCGGCTCTTCATTTCATATATACGACTTCAAACCACGGCCCATATAAAATGCCGCTCGCTGACTACGGCTTTGACGCGCGTAAAATTTTTGACGGCGCGCCCGAAAAGCTGATGGCTGACCACGCGATGATAAAGAAAATGGGTACTTACTGGTACTCCGACAAGGCACTTTTTGAATTTGTGAACGAGATGCGTTCGCGTTATCCCGACTCGCTTTTCATCGTGACGGGGGATCACTCCGTGGGAGCTATACCTTTTGGCGACGGGCTGATAGAAAGGCGTGAGCCGACGCTGCGGGAGCAGCACGGCACATTCTTTGCAATGAATCACAGGGAACTTTTGCCCTCGATGTTCGCGGGCAACACAATCGGCTCTCATATGAGCATCATGCCGACAATTGTCGAGCTGCTGGCGGAAAAAGGGCATGAGTATGTCTCGCTGTTCCCGCCGCTCACGGAGCATATATCCCGCATTGTGACCCCGTACCACTGGCTCACCGAGAAAAACATCGGCGTGTTCAAGGATGGTCGATATCAGACTTTGGAGATGTCGCCTGAAAATATCCCTATGCGCGAGGACGACGGACGGTGGAAGAAAGAGCGTGACGGCTGGTGCGAGTTGACCGCGTGGCTGGCAAGGCATCCAGATTTGCTGTATGAATTATGAAAATATATTCGATGCGTCACCAAATTTTTTTACTTGTCAAACTCGTAAAAATGATGATAATATATGGGCTGTGTTTATGGAACGTCATTATATAATCTGGGGGCGGCAGAAAAATGAGCGAGGATATTGTCAAGCTGAAAGGTTCAACTTTTGGTATTCAGCTTGTTTTTGACCGCAAAGTAGATTTTTCCGTTGTCAAAGATGATATAAGGAAAAAATTAGAGTCAGGCTCAAAGTTTTTTAAGCGCGGCACTGTCATCAGCATTGAGCCGGGGATACTCACGCAATCCGAGGAGGATGAGCTGCGGAAGCTTTTTCATCAGCATGCTGTGCTTTTTCGGGTTGAAAAAATTGAAAGTCCAAGGATTCCCAAAAGGGCGATAATGAATAAAAGCCCGCAGCCAAACAGCGATGATGCTTATAAGCGTGCGAGGACGGACAATGCCGGGCAGCTCATAAAGAAACCGTCAGAAGAGCAAAAGATGATGGTCATTAATCGCACGGTTCGCGGCGGGCAGGAGATAAACTCAACAGGCTCAATACTCGTGATAGGCAATGTGAACCCCGGCGCTCAGATAATAGCGGGGGGGAGCATCGACGTCAGGGGCGTTTGCAGGGGGCTCGTCCATGCTGGTGCTTACGGCGACAGCACGGCTTTTATTATCGCTGATAAATTGATGCCAACGCAGATACGCATAGCGGACAGGATAGCGCAGCCGCCTGAGGATGCTGAAAGCCCGACAGGAGCCGAGAAGGCGTCCATCCAAAATGGGCGAATAATAATAGAAACTGTTGAGAGATAGAAAGGCAGGATAATATAAATGAGCGAAGTAATAGTCATAACTTCAGGAAAGGGAGGTGTCGGCAAGACCACGACGACGGCCAATCTCGGAGTGGGGCTTGCGATACGCGGCAAGAAGGTCGCTCTGATTGATACTGATACCGGACTGCGTAATCTTGATTTATTGCTTGGATTGGAGCGTCGCATTGTCTACACGCTTGTCGATGTCGTTCAAAAACGCGTCGGCTATGGACAGGCGCTTGTTCGCCATAAAAAATATACGGATTTGTTTCTGCTTCCAACCTCGCAGGTAGCCGACAAGACGGCGATAGACCCGCAGGAGATGCTGACCATAGTGCAGGCGATGAGAAATGAATTTGACTATATATTGATTGATTGCCCCGCGGGGATTGAGCAGGGCTTTCAGACGGCGGTCATAGGGGCGGACTGGGCTATAGTGGTTACCATGCCAGAAATAGCGGCTGTGCGTGACGCGGATAAAATTATTGGCAAGCTTCAGTCGGAAAATAAAAATATAAAACTCGTAGTGAATCGCATTCGCCCGCAGATGGTCAAGGACGGAACTATGCTTGACATGACCTCGATAGATGATATTCTTTCTGTCGATTGCATAGGGCAGATTCCCGACGACGAGAAGGTGGTCGACTCAGCGAATCGGGGCATACCTGTTGTGGAGTGGAAAAATTCTGCTGCCGGCTCGGCTTATCGCGATGTCGTCAGCAGGGTATTGGGAGAGGATGTCCCGTTCAAACCGTTTGAGACGGAAGGCTTTTTTACACGCCTGAAGCACGTTTTTGGGCATTGAAGGGGGAGATGAGTCATGCTTGAGGCATTGAAGAAAATATTTGGCGGCTCGTCGGCCAAATCGTCCGATCTTGCCCACCAAAGGTTGAAGTTTGTATTGCTCAATGATCGCACCAATATATCACCCGAGATAATGGAGAATATCAAAAATGATATTATTCAAGTAATCTCGAAGTACATGGAGATTAATCAGAACGCGATGGAGGTCTCGCTTGAGAATGATTCTGACTCTGTCGCGCTTGTAGCAAGTATCCCTGTGAGCAGCGTCAAGCAGAAAAATCGCAGAAGATAATGGCTGCTATTATTGAACCGGTGCATTATTACGCTGCACCGGTTTTTGGGTTTTGGAGGATTATCGGGCATGAATAAAAGGTGGCTGAGGAGACTTGATTTCCCGCTCATATTTGCCTCGCTTGCTATCATAGTCATGAGTTTGGTGGTCATAGGCAGCGCCACTCATGCTAATGCGCCGTCGGACAACCGCTTTTTCTTTGTTGAGCGGCAGGGTATATTCGCGGTGCTTAATATCGCGTTTGCCGTCTTCTGCATGAATTTTGATTATAAAATGCTTGAACGGTATGCCAAACAATTATATGTGATAAATTTGCTTTTACTGCTGGCCGTCATGCTGTTCGGCCATTCTGCTTTGGGGGCGCAGCGGTGGATTCAGTTAGGCCCGGTGACTATCCAGCCATCGGAATTTGCCAAGCTGATAATGATTATTTCGCTTGCCTCGCTTCTTCAGGATAAAGTCGGAAAGCTGAACACGCTTCGTGAGTTGGCTCCAATCGCTCTATTTGTCCTTGTCCCTTTTATGCTTGTGCTTAAGCAGCCCGACCTTGGCACATCCCTTGTTTTCATTGCCATATTCTTCGGAATGATTTTCGCCTGCGGTGTTAATCTGAAAATTCTTGGCGGGATTTTTTTTGCCGGGCTCGCTGCCAGCCCTGTTCTTTGGCATTTTTTGAAGGACTATCAAAAGATGCGCATCATGGTTTTTCTTGATCCGAATGTGGACCCGCTGGGGTCGGGCTATCACATAATACAATCGAAGATTGCCATTGGCTCCGGCATGATTTTTGGCAAGGGCTTATTTTCCGGCCCGCAAAGCCAGCTCAATTTCTTGCCGGAAAATCATACCGATTTCATTTTTGCCGTTGTCGGGGAGGAGCTTGGCTTTATCGGCGCGGCGGCTCTTCTCCTTCTTTATCTTATAGTGCTGATTCGCGGAATGTCTATTGCCCGTGATGCCAGCGATACATTTGGTATGCTTTTGGCCGTCGGAATCACTTCAATGCTCGCATTTCACGTTTTGGTCAATGTCGGCATGACGACGGGCATAATGCCTGTCACGGGAATACCGCTGCCTCTCATGAGCTACGGGGTATCATCGCTGACGACAAATATAATGGCGCTGGCCATACTGATTAATATTCATATGAAAAAGCAAAAGTTATTGTTCTGATTAGGTGAAGCTTAATGATAAATCTTATGCCGGATATTCTTTCGTCGGTTGAAAAGCCGGCAAGATACACGGGCAATGAATTTAATGAAATTGTGAAGAAACATGACAAGGTGAAGTGCAAGTTTGCGCTTTCGATGCCTGATGTGTATGAGGTCGGCATGTCAAATCTTGGCCTCAAGATTTTGTATGAGGTGCTGAACGGAAAAGACGATGTGGCGGCGGAGAGAGTCTATGCGCCATGGGTTGATATGGAGGCGGCCATGCGTGAACGTGATGTGCCGCTTTTTTCGCTTGAAACCAAGACGGAGATAAAGGCGTTTGATTTTTTGGGCTTTTCGTTGCAGTATGAGATGAGCTATACCAATGTGCTCAATATGCTCGATTTATCCGATATAGCGATTCATTCAAGCGAGCGCGGCATGGAGGAGCCTTTTGTCGTTGGCGGCGGCCCGTGCGTGTATAATGTCGAGCCGGTCGCTGATTTTTTTGATTTGTTTGTGATTGGCGAGGGCGAGATTGTCGTTGCCGAACTCGTCGAAGCCTTTATCGGCTGGAAAGAGGAAGGAAAACAGGGCGGGCGAGAGGGCTTCTTGCGGAGGGCCGCGATGATTGAGGGCATATATGTGCCGTCTTTTTATGAGCCGCAATACGATAAAAATGATAATTTCGTCGGCATAAGCGTGAATATGAAATCAAAAGATGTGGCACGACCTGTCATATACAAGCGGGTGTTGAAAAGCTTTGACGAGGCTCCTGCAATGACGAGGCCCATTGTCCCTAACCTTGACATAGTACATAACCGCATAATGCTGGAGCTGTTCCGTGGGTGCTCGCGCGGATGCAGATTTTGTCAGGCGGGGATAGAATATCGCCCTGTCAGAGAGAGGTCTCCCCGAAGGCTGAATGAGCTCGCCCGAAAAATGGTGGACGCGACAGGCTATGATGAGATGTCGCTGACGTCGCTTTCGTCGGCTGATTATTCTTGTCTTAACGGTCTGATAGATGAACTTTTTGATGAATTCAGCGATGAGAAGGTCAGCTTCTCATTGCCGTCGCTTCGGATTGACAGCTTTTCGATTGAGCTTGCCGATAGGATGCAGCAGGTGCGAAAGAGCGGGCTGACATTCGCGCCCGAGGCCGGAACGCAGAGGCTTCGTGATGTCATCAACAAAGGCGTCACCGAGGAAAATCTCATGGGCGCGGTCAGCGCGGCATTCAAAAAGGGATGGAAAAATGTAAAGCTGTATTTCATGATAGGTCTCCCGACAGAGACTGATGATGATATAATAGGAATCGCGGAATTGGCGCAGAAAGTAGTTGACCTTTATAAAGAGATACGTCATCGCCGTGATGTCCGTGTCACGGTGAGCGTTTCATGCTTTGTGCCAAAGCCGTACACGCCTTTTCAGTGGTTCGGTCAAAATTCACTGGAAGAATTTACAAGAAAGCAGCAACTCATAAAGGAAAATATACACGACCGAGCAATCCATTTCGCTTATCACGATGCCCGCGTCAGTTTGATAGAGGGAGCACTCGCTCGTGGTGACAGGCGATTGGGCGCGGTCATCGAGAGGGCCTATCGAAACGGCGCAAAATTTGACGGGTGGTCGGATTATTTCAATGAGAGGGCGTGGGCAGAGTCTTTCGATGAATGTCATGTCGACATGAAAAAATATAATGAGCGTGAGCGCAGCTTTGATGAGGCTCTGCCATGGTCGCATACCACTCCCGGCGTCAGCGAGGCTTTTCTGCGCCGCGAGTGGGAAAAGGCGATGGCGGAGGAACTGACACATGACTGCCGCAGGGGCGAATGCACGGGATGCGGGGTCTGCCAGACTCTCGGAGTCGATGTAGTGGATTTTAAAGCAAAATATGGAGAGCGCGAAAACACAATCCCTAATCCGGAGGATAAAAAATTATTTTCAATTGGCGAGGATAAAGAAAAAAATAAACGCATGTTTTTGAAATATCGAGCCATTGTCACTAAGGGGGAATCGATTCGATATATATCTCATCTTGATTATGCAGATATGATTATCCGAGCTGTTGCCAGGGCGCGTCTCCCAATCGCGTATTCCGAGGGGTTCAATCCTCATATGAGAATCTCGTTTGCTTCAGCGCTTGCCGTCGGCGTTACGAGCAGAGCCGAATGTATGGAATTTGAGCTGACGACGAAAATTGGTGAAAATGAGATTTTTGAAAGGTTCAGAAAAGCACTGCCTGCCGGAATTGAAATTCTGTCCGTGAAATACTTGGAAGGCAAACGTAAAGCACCGATGGCGGAAGTGGATGAGGCAATATACGATATAAGGCTGCCGATAATAATGACCGATAATGTTGAAGACAAAATCAGGCGCTCGCTTGATTCTTTTCAGTGTGCGGATGCGTGCATATATGAGCGTGTCATGCCAAAAAAGAAACGCGAGATTGATGTAAAAAAATATGTCCGTGATATTGAGTATACGATAAATGATGGCGTGCTGCTTTTGGAGGTGTCAATCACGATAACCCCGACAGGCAGCGTAAAGCCCGGTGAGATTATTGAGGTGTTGGTCAAAGAATTTGATTTGCCCTGTGACAGGAATATGGCTTTGATCGAGCGGAAGGCGCTTCTTTCGGTTGGGCGTCCGCTGGCATGAACAAGGAGGTGGGATATGAAAAGAATACTGGTTGAGACTGTGCCGGAGGAGACACGCATGGCTCTCATTGAGAATGATGTGCTCATAGCGGCTAACGCCGAGCGACCGTCTCACTCGCATCTTGTTGGCAATATATACAAATGCCGTGTTCAAAATGTGCTGAATGGAATGCAGGCCGCATTCGTCGATATTGGGACCAAGAAAAACGCTTTTTTGTATATAGGCGACGGCATGATAAATGGTCTGGGGGATGAGCCGTCAAAAATACATATAGGGCAGAGTTTCCCCGTAGAGGTAATGAAAGACGCATGGGGGTCAAAGGGGCCTCGTGTGACCAGAAATTTCTCGCTGCCGGGGCGCAACGTGGTCTTAATGCCAAACGCGAACCATATAGCAATATCGCATCGAATCACTGACAAGGAAGAAAGAAATCGTCTGCTGGAAATCGGGAAAAAATTGCGACCCGATAACATGGGGCTTATCATTCGCACGGCGTGCATGGGAGAGCCCGAGGAAGCTGTCGCATCAGATGTGTCATACTTGCTGCGTCTGTGGGAGTCGCTCATGACGAGAAACAGGATACTCGCGGCTCCGGCCTTGCTATATCGCGATGCCGATCTCATCGTGCGCGTGGTGCGTGATTATATGACGGATGATGTGGACGAAGTGATCGTGGATGACAGGGAATCATTTCAGCGTATGCGCGAGCTGGTTGAATATACATCTCCTGAGTTAAAGGAGCGTGTTCATTTCTATGATGAACGCGAGCCGATATTCAGGGCTTACAATATCGAAGCCGAAATGAAAAATATCGGGGCAAGACGAGTGGGGCTGAAATCGGGTGGGTTTTTGGTTTTCGACCCGACAGAGGCTTTGACTGTTGTTGATGTAAATACCGGGAAATTTGTCGGGCGTGACAACTTGTCTGACACGACATTCAGAACTAACATAGAGGCGGCATACGAGATAATGCGCCAGATTCGTCTGCGCGACATCGGCGGAATCATTGTTATTGATTTTATAGATATGGATAATGATGAGCAAAAGGAGAGCTTGCTCAAAGAAATGAGAAAAATGGCTAAGGCTGATCCCGTCAAAACCGTGATAGTAGGGATAACGCAGCTTGGACTGGTGGAGATGACAAGGAAAAAATCACGCCATAATCTCACAAGCATGCTTTATACTAATTGCCCGTGCTGCGAGGGAAAGGGCTACGTTTCGTCAGCCGAGACGACAGGTATCCATATATCGCGGGACATACGTCATTTTGAAAAGGAACGTCATGCGCCAAACGGTTATGATGTTGAGCTGAATAACGAGGTTTGTTTGCAACTGATAGAAAATAAAACGATGGAGCATCTGGCAAACGAACTCGGGACTTCGATTCACATGTTGCCGAGAGCGGACTATCACCCCGAGCGATACACCGTGCTGGCGGGAAATGAATAGCCGCGCTGTTGCCATGGGATGAAATGCAATTCGGGAATCAAATGTATGGACAGGATTGATATTGTTTGGATAAAAAAGTTTTTATTGGCGTTTACGGTTGTCAGATGAATTTCTCGGACGCGGAGCGCATGGAGGGGGAGCTTCGCGCCATCGGATATACGCGAGTTGACGAGATGGACGAGGCCGGGCTTATTATTCTTCATACTTGCTGCGTGCGGGAGACGGCCGAGGATAAGGTCTATGGCAAAATCGGCGAGATAAAGCATCTTAAGCGTAAAAATCCGCGTCTTATTTTCGGCATTACCGGCTGCATGGCTCAAAAGGAGCAGGAGGCACTTATAAAGCGCGCGCCTCATATTGATTTTGTGCTTGGAACCGGGCGAATGGGCGAGCTGAATGACACCGTAAAAATTTTTGAGGAAAGAATTTCGGCAAGCAAATCAAATCATGTTATTGATACGAGCAATGTCGATACTGATGTCTTTGAAATGCCTGATGGTGATGTCATTGCGCGCCAAAGCAGCGTGTCGGCATGGGTGCCTATAATGTATGGGTGCAATAATTTTTGTACTTACTGCATTGTGCCGTATGTGCGCGGACGCGAAAGGAGTCGCGAGCCTCAGAATATTGTAAATGAAGTGGGGCAAGCAGTAAAAAAAGGTATTCGTGAGGTGACGTTGCTGGGGCAAAATGTCAATTCCTATGGCAAGGATCATAAGAAGGCGGATTTTGCCGACCTCCTAAAAATGGTTGACGACATCGACGGCATAAGCCGTATTCGATTCATGACATCGCATCCGAAGGATTTGAGCGATAAGGTGATTGACGCGATAAAAAACGGCCGTCATATATGCGAGCATATTCATCTTCCCGTTCAATATGGAAACAATAATATTTTGAAGTCAATGAATCGTGTTTATACTGTTGAAAAATATCGCAGCCTGATAAAAGACATTCGTGAGGCAATCAGTGATGTCTCGATTACAACCGATATAATCGTAGGGTTCCCGGGAGAGACCGATGAGGATTTTAGTGAGACATTGGATTTCATTCGCGAGATGGAGTTTGACGCCGCGTATACTTTTATCTATTCGCCGCGTTCCGGCACGCCGGCGGCTGAAATGGGAAATCAAGTGCCAGAGGATATAAAGCATGAAAGACTTCATAAATTGATGGACGTGCAAAATGAGATAAGTCTCGCCATAAATAAAAAGCTCGTTGGCAAAACGATGGAGGTTCTCGTCGAGGGAGAAAGCAGAAACGAAAATATGTGGACGGGGCGCACGCGCACGAATAAAATCGTGCTGTGGGAGCATGGGAGTGAAAAAATCGGCGACATGGCAAGAGTTGAGATTAAAAAAGCGCAGACTTGGCTGCTGAAGGGAAAACTGGCATAGGAAGGAATGGAGATGAATCACGCATCTCCATTTTTTCATTTGGTGTGATATAATGAGAGACTGTTGAAAAATGATTTAGCTATTTATTCGTAATTTGGATTTTTATTGAGACTGCGTTAGCAGGCATATCTTCGTCAAAATTTTATCCGATGATAACGGGCGCAAAAATTCCCATTGAATAAGTCTCATTTTATTTAATATTTTGACAAAGATTAGTATGAGAATAAGGATGACGACAATGAGCGCAAAAGTGACGCCGATGATGGAGCAGTATAAAGCCACAAAAGCACAGCATCCAGACGAGATACTTTTTTTCAGGCTTGGAGATTTTTATGAGATGTTTTTCGATGACGCGAGGCTTGTGTCGCGAGAGCTGGGGCTGACCCTGACGAGCAGAAGCGGCGACATGGAGCATGCCCCCATGTGCGGTCTGCCGTATCACGCGTCGGAGTCTTACATCGCGCGATTGATTGCTCGCGGTTATAAAATAGCAATCGCGGAGCAAATAGGCGATCCGAAGGCGCCCGGTCTTACTAAGCGCGAGGTCATAAAGGTCGTGACGCCCGGCACCGTGATGTCGGAGGATGCGCTTCCGTCCGCACAGAATAACTATATAGCGCTTGTTTATGTCCCCGACAATGAAAATGAAAAAAATAAAATTGTGCTCGTCGGCGCGGACATATCGACAGGCGAGTGCTTTTATGGCATTTATCGCGGAAAGGGAAGCCGCGAATCGCTTTTTGACGAGCTATATCGTCTTATGATGCCGGAGCTTGTCCTGGTCGGCAATATTCCGTTCCGCGATGAGCTTGATTCTTTTATTGCGCTTAGAATGGACAGATGCGCTTTCACTGAGATCGCGCATGTTTCTGAGCACATGGAGCGACTGTCGCAGCATTTCACGGAGGACAATCAGCCGGAGGATGATGACGCGAGGGCAGCGGTCGCGACGCTGCTCGATTATCTTCATGACACCGTGATGACAGATTTGTCCCATTTGAACAGAATCACTTATATTGATTCATCTGATAATCTGGTGCTTGATGCCTTCACGCTGCGAAACCTTGAGATAACGAGGAATTTGCGCGACGGCGGCAAAAAAAACACGCTGTACGATGTACTGGATTTTACTAGGACGGCAATGGGCGGAAGATTATTAAAGCGTTTTCTTGAGGCTCCCCTCGTTTCTGTGAATGAGATTGATGCGAGGCTCGACGCAGTTTCGGAATTGGCGGGAAATTATTCCCTTCGCGATGGATTGGCAGAGCTTTTGAAATCAATTTATGATTTTGAAAGGCTCTTGACACGCGCGGAGGTTGGGACTTCAAATGCGCGTGACCTTGTGGCTCTGCGCATTTCCTTTGAGACGCTGCCAAAGATAAAAAATATTTTGAGCGATGCAAAGTCCTCGATGCTGATGGAGGCAAACGAGAATATAAAAACGTATGACGAATTGGCGGAGCTTTTGGCGCGCGCCATTGTCGATGAACCGCCTCTGACTGTTCGCGAGGGCGGGATAATAAAGCCGGGGTATAACACGGAGCTTGACGAATATCGCCGCATTGCCCATGACTCAAAATCTTTGCTTCAGGAGATGGAGGAACGCGAGAAGGAAAAGACAGGGATAAAGACACTTAAAATCGGGTATAACAAGGTTTTTGGCTATTACATCGAAGTGCGTAACAGCGGCAAAGATCTAGTGCCGGAGAATTACATCAGAAAGCAGACGCTCGCAAACGCGGAACGATACATTACGCCCGAACTGAAGGATTTTGAGACAAAGATACTTGGCGCTCAAGAAAAAATAGTAAATATTGAATATGCGATTTTTTCGGAGATACGGGAAAAAGTGGCGGGAGAGGTAGCGAGTGTGCAGGAGACGGCGCGAAAAATCGCGCTTCTCGATGTACTCGTGAGCTTTGCGGAGGCTGCCGCTTCGTATAACTATGTTCGCCCCAATATGAGGGCAAACGGGGAAATAAAAATCCGTGACGGGCGTCATCCGCTTGTTGAGCGGATATTGGCTTCCGAGCTTTTTGTGCCTAATGACGCGGAGCTTAATCATTCGGACAGCGAGATAATGCTGATCACGGGACCCAACATGGCGGGCAAGTCCACTTACATGAGGCAGACAGCACTAATAACGCTTATGGCGCAAGTAGGCTGCTTTGTCCCTGCGCGTGAGGCGACCATATCGCCCGTGGACAGGATTTTTACCCGCATCGGCGCGAGCGACGATCTTGTCAGCGGGCAGAGCACATTCATGGTTGAAATGAATGAAGTGGCGGATATTCTCACTTATGCTACAAAAAACAGTCTTGTCATTCTTGATGAGATTGGCAGAGGCACAAGCACATACGATGGAATGAGCATCGCTCGTGCCGTCGTGGAGCATATCAGGGATCATATTCATGCGAAGACTATGTTTGCGACGCATTACCATGAATTGACAGATATGGAGGGCGGGTGCGTCAAGAATTATTGCGTTGCGGTGAAGGAACGTGGGGGAAAGGTGGCTTTTCTGCGCCGGATAATCGCCGGCAGCGCAGACAAATCTTATGGCATTCATGTGGCAAGGCTGGCGGGTATTCCAATCTCGGTGACAAAAAGGGCGCAGGAAATCCTTGATGACTTAGAGAATACCTCAAATGGGGAAGAAACACATAGAGGTCAATCGACAAATGCAAAATCATCAAATGATACAAAAAAATCACTTAACGATGATGTCGCTATGGACTCTCTTTTTAATTCTGCGCTGTCAGATGAGATATTGTCGCTGGACGTGATGTCCATGACCCCCATTGAGGCGATAAATGAACTTTATAGATTGCAGGAGCGGGCGAAAAAGGAGACAGGCAAATCATGAGCATCGTGCATCTGCTTGACAGCAATACAATAAATAAAATCGCCGCGGGCGAAGTGGTGGAGCGACCTGCCTCTGTAATAAAGGAGCTCATTGAGAATGCGCTGGATGCCGGAGCACGCCGCATAGAGATAGAGGCAATGGCAGGCGGCACTAGCCTGATGCGCGTGACGGATGACGGCTGCGGCATGAACGCTGAAGATGCCGAGATGGCGATAAAAAGACATGCAACCAGCAAGATAAATGATGCCGACGATATAAATGATATTGCGACTTTGGGGTTTCGCGGGGAGGCATTGCCCACGATAGCGGCAGTCTCCAGATTTACCATGATGACACGTCCGAAGGACAGCGAGCTTGGCACTAAAGTGACGATAGCGGGCGGGGCGGGAACCTCAATCAGTGAGATGGGTTGCGGTATTGGAACTACAATACGAGTAGAGGATTTATTTTTCAATACACCGGCGCGTAAAAAATTTCTCAAAACGACTCATACCGAAACAAATAAGATAAACGACATTGTAACGAAAATGGCGCTTGCAAATCCAAATGTGGCTTTTAAGTTCATCAGCAATAACAAGATTGCCCTGAACACGCCCGGAAACGGCGAACTGGCTGAGACGATTGCAAGCATATATGGCCATGCTGCCGCTGAGTCTCTTTTACCGCTTTCTTTTCACGATGACAATGACGGCATTGATATCAGCGGCTATATCACGAAGCCCTCGATGATAAGGAGCAGCCGGGGATGGCAGACTTTCATTGCCAATGGCCGTATAATAGAGAATAAAGCGATTTCAAAATCAATCGACAATGCCTATCACTCGCTTTTGCCAAAGGCGGGCTATCCGCTTGTCGTCCTGCGCCTCGATGTGCCGCCGCGCTCGGTGGATGTGAATGTGCATCCGAGGAAAATCGAAATTAAATTTGAAGACGAGTCGCGGATTTTTCGGGCTGTCTATAAATCGGTGGTCGATGCAATTCGTCCCGAGGGGCAAACGCTGGAGGAGGTAGCCGGAAGAGTTCGGCGCCCTGAGCAATTTTATTCAAAAGATGAAAAGCCGTTTGTCGTTCCCTCGGTTGATTATTCCAAAAGTCAGCACGGGAGCGAAGGGGTGATAAATCGCGACTCGCTGCCTCATGCTTTTTCTACCGCGCTCTCGCTCGACGAGAGGGAAAGCATCCAAGAATTTATGAAGGCTCAACAGATTGTGCAGTCGGAGATGCGGCGGGGAGGCGATTCTCCTTATGATATTGCGCAAGGCGCACAGTCAGCAGGGGGAAATCTGAATATCGCCGAGGAGAGACTTGCGTTCGGGGAGACAAATGGCGACGCGCGTCTCTCGATGATACCCATAGGGCAGGTCGCGTTGTGTTATATTATCGCGCAGGACACAGACAGTCTTTATATCGTCGATCAACATGCGGCGCATGAGCGAATACTTTATGATAAATTTGCTTCGATGGCAGACAAGATTCCCTCGCAGGAATTGCTCGTTCATCTTGTCTTGAATTTCAGCAGACGAGAGAGTGAACTGATTGAGAGTAACAGCAGTTTGTTTTTGGAGCTTGGCTTTGATTTGGAAATGAGCGGGGAATGTGAATATCGTCTGCGGGCTGTGCCTATAGATATACCTACAGGCGATGCGGAGATGATACTCAGAAAAATCATAGAGTCGCTTATAAACATGAAGGGACTGACGGCGGCAGAGATACGTCACGCCTGCATAGCGATGACAGCCTGCAAGGCGGCCATAAAAAGAGGCGAGGAACTAAATATGCGTCAAATGCAAATCATCCTCGACGAGCTGTCGAAAACCTCAAGACCGTATACATGCCCTCACGGCAGGCCGACCATATTGAGATTTGAAAGCAAGGAACTGGCGAAAATGTTCAAGAGGACATGAATGTCATTGCGGCGCAATAAAAGAACAGGATTTGTTTAAGAAAAATATTGATTTTAATATGCAGCCGCTTTATCCGATGATAACGGACGCTTATCTCCCGCTTTTTAAATGGGATATAAGCGCCCATAAGACAATGGTGAAATTCGATTAGATGTGCAGAGCCGAAAAATATTTTTCTTTATTAGGGCTATATTTCCGTGAATTTTCATCATAACAACACAAAATATAGAGAAATTTTGTTATATATATCGCCAAAGGATGAATCAAATGATTGAGATGAAAGATATATCAAAGGTTTACGAGAACGGCGTCGTGGCTCTTGACCATATCAATGTCAGTATTGATAAGGGGGAGTTTGTATTCATTGTGGGAGCTTCGGGCGCAGGTAAGTCCACGTTTATACGTTTGCTTTTTCGCGAGGTGCTTCCTTCATCCGGTGCGCTTATTGTGAATGGTCAGGATGTCGTAAATATGGAGCATGGTGATGTCCCGTATCTTCGCCGTGGGCTCGGCGTGATTTTTCAGGATTTTAGACTGCTCCCGGATAAGACTGTTTTTGAAAATGTGGCGTTTGCCATGCAGGTCATTGAGGCTCCGCGCAGACGAATACAGCATAGTGTCAATTCCGTGCTTGATATAGTGGGATTGCGCGAAAAATATAGCTGCTTTCCCTCGCAACTTTCGGGCGGCGAGCAGCAGCGAGTCGCCATCGCCCGCGCCATAGTGAATAGCCCCGCGCTTGTCATTGCTGATGAGCCAACGGGCAATCTTGATCCCGACACGTCGTGGGAAATAATGGATATATTCAAAAAAATTAATGGCGGCGGCACGACCATAGTGATGGCAACTCATGACAAGGAGATTGTCGATATAATGAAAAAACGTGTCATCGCTATCGAGGACGGGCATATTGTGCGCGACGAGGCGCAGGGGGCATACGGCTATGAAAATTAGGACGAGCGAGTACATCATAACCGAGGTCTTTCATTCGCTGAAGCGAAACAGCTGGATGGCCTTCGCGTCTGTTGGAACTGTCGCGGTCTCCCTTTTCGTTTTTGGGATGTTTCTGATTATTGTCATGAACATGAACCGCATGGCAGTGAGCCTGGAGTCGCAGGTCGAGATAAGCGTTTATCTTGAGGACAGACTCACTGACAGCGAAATAAAGGCCATTGACAAAAAAATCAATGAGATGAATGGTGTCAATTCTGTGACATTTACAGATAAAATAAAGGCTCTTGATATTTTCAAGGAACGCTTGGGCGACCAAAAATTTTTGCTTGATGCCATAGAGGGAGAAAATCCCTTGCCTAATTCTTTCACTGTCAAGGTGGTTAATCCTTCATTGGTAAAGACCACGGCAATAGCTATTAATGATTTTGAAGGCGTGGAGACGGTCAAATACGGTCAGGATGTTGTGGAGCATCTTTTCGATATTACTCGTCTGATTCGTCTTTTTGGAATTGTGCTTATGATCCTTCTTGCAGGCGCAACGCTTTTCATTATTTCCAATACTATTCGCCTGACCGTTTTTGCGCGTCGCACGGAAGTCGCCATTATGAAATATGTCGGAGCCACTGATTGGTTTATTCGCTGGCCTTTCATGCTCGAAGGCATAGTGCTTGGCGCAATGGGCGGAACGGTGGCATTCATCGCTTTGCGCATCGCATATAACATGATTGTTGCAAAGATATATGACACCATTGCTTTTTTCCCGCTTATCCCAACTTATCCGTTTATGACATATATAAGCATTATCATTGTTTGTTGCGGTATTGTGATTGGGGCCGTTGGCTCGGTTATTTCTTTGAAGAGATTTTTAAAGGCGTGATGCTGTTGAAAAAACAATTAATTTCTTGCGCTGTCGCGCTTTCCGTTGCTTTTTCCTCCATGCCGCTTGTTGCCGCGGATGAAACGGAGGAACTGGAGCAGCAGCTTGAGGATTTGCAGCAGCAGGCTGACGCGCAGCAGCAGGAAACTGAACGCATACAAAAGGACATAGAGAATGTGTCGGAAGAGCTTCGCATTCTTGACGAGTCTGTCGGAGTGGCGCAGGCGGAGTATGATAATGTCAGCAATGCCCTCGACAGGACGGAGAATAAAATCGTAGCGAATCAAGAGCTGCTTGAGGAGACCGAGCAAAAGCTGGCTGTGAAGCAAAAAATTCTTGGCCGCAGGGTTCGTGATATATATGTGCATGGGAAGCTCAGTTATATTGATGTTTTATTTGGCGCAAAAAATTTGACAGACCTTTTCACGCGGATGGATTTATTAACGCGCGTTATCAAGCATGATTATTCTTTGGTGCAGCTGGTTCTCGACGACAAGCGTGTCGTCGAGCGGGCGAGAGCGGAACTGGAGGAGGAATACGCAGAGCGAAAAGAGCTGGTCCGTGATGCCGCTGCAAAGGAAACCAGACTGCGCTCGGCAAAGGCGGAAAAAGATGAGATGCTTGACAGGCTGGAGCAGGACATGGCTCTCTCTCAGCAGGCGTATGAGGAACTGCTCGCCGCATCCGAGGAGGTTGAGCGTTTGATTCAGCAGAGTCGCTATGTATATAGCGGTCCTGTAACGGGTTCAGGCGAAATGATATGGCCCATAGTTGGTGAAATAACGTCAGAGTTTGGTTGGCGCACGCATCCGATATATGGCGATGCCAGGTATCACAGCGGTCTTGACATAGCCGGGGACTATGGCGACCCGATTCATGCCGCTGCAGCCGGGCAGGTCATATATTCCGGGTGGATAAGCGGATACGGCTATGCTGTTGTGATTGATCATGGCGGCGGAATATCTACTCTTTATGGTCACAATGAGTCTCTTGTAGTCAGCGAGGGGCAGATTGTTGCTCAGGGACAAGTAATTGCCTATTGTGGCTCGACCGGCAACTCAACAGGTCCTCATTGTCATTTTGAGGTGCGCGAGGGCGGGGAGCCTGTCAGCCCTTGGGGATATTTATAAATCAGGTGAAGTTTTTGGTTAAGGATTATTCGCATGGGAAAATAAAATATATTGCTTTGGGATTTTTAGGTGCCATTTTTGCCGGCGTTGCTGCAATCATTGGCGTGAGTGCTTTCTTGGGGCTCAGTTCGGCTAATATATTGCAGGCCATGCGCTTTTTTGCTACAATGCGATTCGTTGAGTCGCAGTATGTCGATACTGTCGATGAAAAGCAGCTTGTAGACGGCGCAATTAACGGCATGGTTAAGTCGCTGGGGGATCCATATTCAGTATATTTGCCCCCCGACATGTATACACGGCTAAAAAATCAGACCAGCGGTCAATTTGGCGGTATTGGCGTCGTGATGGGGCATGATGGCAGCAATGTTCATATCATTTCCGTTATGGACGGGACGCCGGGTGAAAAGGCGGGACTGAAGGTGAATGATTCCATTGTTGCGGTGGATGGCAAATCCACATCGGAGATGGAGTTTGAGCATGTGGCTATGTCGATACGCGGCGAGGCTGGCACGGATGTCACGCTTACTATTGGTCGAGAGGGAGAGCCAAATGCCGACTATACGATGACACGCAGCATGATACATTACGACACGGCGGCGGGGCGCATGATTGATGATGAGAATAATAACGTTGGCTATATCCGTATATCATCATTTTCAGAAAATACCGCTGAGGAATTTAAGAAAGCCTATGACAGTCTCAAAGAAAAAGGAATGAAGGGATTGATTATCGATCTTCGCGGAAATCCCGGCGGCTTTTTAACGACATGCGTTGATATTGCGAATTTTGTTGTGCCGAAAGGGCTGGTGGTTTCTGTTGTGGAGCGTGACGGCACGCGCGAAGAGTATATGTCGAATCACGATGGTGATACTATTCCCGCTGTTGTCATTATCAATGAAGCCAGCGCGAGCGCGTCGGAAATTTTGGCGGGGGCGCTTCAGGATACCGGTGCAGCCACTGTGATTGGTACAACGTCTTACGGCAAGGGCTCGGTGCAGGTGGTAATGCCCCTGACCGATGGAGATGCGGTGAAGCTCACGATAGCGAAATATTATACGCCTAATGGACGAAGCATCGCGGGATCCGGCATAACTCCCGATATTCTTGTGGAGCTTCCCAAGGACTCGGTTCGTGATGTTCAGCTTGACGCCGCGATAAAAAATGTCAAAGATAAGATTTTTCCCGAAAACTAATTTCCGAAAAAATTTTCATTATAATTCATTGTTTTATTGACAAAGAGACTCATTATTTGTATTATTAATAACGGATTTGATTATCATATTCAATCTTACTTTGAGAACAAATGAAATCATGAGGAGGAGTTTTTATGTTCACAAGAAGTGATTTTTGGATTGGGCTCGCTATAGGGGCGGTGGCCGGCGTTTTCGGCTACAGGTTTTTCCAGGAGAGGGAGCAGCAGATGATGGCTTTGCAGTCGTCGGCTCCGTCGGCTCAGGTGCCTCTTGCTGAGCTTGAGCGTCAGCGGGAGGAACTGGAGGATCTTATCGCCGCTCAGAAAGCTCAGGAAGCATAATAATCAATGAATTGAATTGACGCTTTTGCGCTGCCGCGTGAAGCGTGAACCGCAGGGGCGCGTTGCCGTGTCTTCTTGCCTCATGGCAAGTGGAAACGGAATGCGCCCATATTTTTTTGAATGATGTCGCATGCAATCGTGCCGGCATATTAGCGAGGCGGGCGCATCTTCGAAGTGTCAATGTTTAATTATGAGGTAAATCGAATGAAAAATTTATCACTTGGCTGGCCGCTTGCCATTGCCTCGGCCGGCACGCTTATATCACTGGCAACCGGCGCGAAAGGGGCTCATGTTGTATTTGGGACGGCATGGGCAGGGCTCTCCGCGCTGCACGCGTATCAGTATCGCAAAAAGCTGTGCAGCGATGTGAACGGCTCGAAAATTTTTAATGAAAATGGTGTTTTGAATTTTATGGCAAAAAATTTCGATTTTATTCCGAAGTCAAAGCTCGACCTGTTCATTCGTTCAGTGGAAATAGCTTCATATATGCCCGGGCGTGTGAGACTTTACAGCAATTCGCTGGTAGGCAATGAGACGCTGAAAGCGCAGGTGGAGGATGCGCTCCGTGGCTACGAGGAGTTGAAGCAAGTGACGGTGAGCACGACGACGGGCTCGATTCTCATAGAGTATGTGCCGGATGCGCTGCGGAAAAATGAGGAGCTGGCTCGCGCTGAAAGATATATAGAGTGTCACGCAAAGAAAATTTTAGGGAGATGATTCTGTGTCATACATGTCTGGGATTATGATGGGGTTCGCACTTGGGAAGGGCATACGACAATTCCTTTTTGCTAGGAGTGGCGCGATAAATGATAATATCACCGGCACTAAGATTGCCGATGCCTCGAAAAAAGTTGCAAGCGTGCCTCTTTTTTCGCTTGCCAGCAAGATAAGTGGACGACGTCGCTATTATGCGTCCGCGCTCGTGCAAAATGATGGCTTGGCTGAACTTCTCGAAGATAAATTGAGCAAGCTGCAAAATATTGATGAAGTGAAGATAAACACGGTGACGGGCAGCATACTGCTCATTTATCATGGCAATGAGGAACTGGTGGATGCGCTTGTTGACTGGCTCTCCGAGCATATTTTCTCTCCTTCTCCATCGTCGACGGCGGTGAGTGAGGGACTGGCTTCAATCGGGATGAGCATCCGTCGCACAGTCGCGAGTTTCAACACATGCATAAAACGAGCCACGAACAGCGTGTTTGATTTATCATCTTTGCTCGCGTTATTCTTCATCGTAGGCGGGATAAAGAAATTCCTTGTCGCTCCTGTGCTCCCCAGCGGGGTTCAACTCATTTGGTGGGCGTTTTCACTCCTGCGGGGATGGAGGATGGTATGAGCGGCATGACAAAAAATGTGATATATCGCTCCGTTATTGTGACGCTTAAAAGGGATTTGCCCCATGAAAAGCGCATAATGGCAGGAGTCAGGTTGCGCTCATTTCCCGGGGTCGTCTCCGTGGCTTTTGAAAATAAGAAGCTGACGGTGCGGTATCGCGGCTCTCGTCTCTCGATTCCCGCGACGAGGTTTTTAAGAGGCTTGATGGATGAGGAAGCGGAGCATGAATCTGAGCCAAAGATGGCGGACTATCGCCGTGAGGCAATCATTTCGCTGGTGAGTTTTGCCGCAATGAAATTCTTGGAAAAAAGTGCGCCTGCAACTTTTGAAGGAATAAAATTTCTGCGCAGTCTTTTGGTGCTCGGGATTGCCAGAGGCTTTATAAAAAACGGCGTGATGGGAATGATGCGTGACCACCGCCCGAATGCCGATACGCTCACGGCGACAGCGGTTGCCGCGTCGGTGCTGTCGGGGAGACCTGAGTCCAGTCTGACGCTGTTGACGCTCTCAAATGTTGCCGAGATGCTGACAAGCTACGCGGCAGAACGCGCGAGAAAGCAGATATCGGGGCTGCTCAATCTCAACCAGCGATATGTGTGGCTTGTAGAGGGCGGAGTCGAGCGAAAGGTGCTCGTCGAGCAGGTGAAGGCAGGCGACCATATTGCCGCCCACATGGGCGAAAAAATCTGCGTTGACGGGCGTGTGCTTCATGGCACAGCGGCGGTCAATCAGTCCTCCATCACAGGAGAGTCAAATCCAGCCATGAAAAAGCGCGATTCACTCGTTTATGCGGGCAGCGTTGTCGAGGCAGGCGAGGTGACAATTCTCGTTGAGAAGGTGGGAAAAGATACATCTCTCGCGCATATAGTTCATCTTGTTGAGGAGGCGCAGGCGCAGAGAGCACCGATACAGAACTTTGCCGACCAGATGGCAAATCTTTTAGTGCCAATCTCTTTCCTTGGAGCGGCAATCGTCTACGGCGCGACGCGTGACTGGCAGCGTGTCCTGAATTTGCTGTTTATTGATTTCTCATGCGGGCTGAAGCTCTCGACCGCGACGGCCATATCCGCCTCGATTGCCGCGGCGGCGAAGCGTGGGATTTTGGTTAAAGGCGGCAACTATATTGAGGCACTCGCCGAGGCTGACACGCTCGTGCTGGACAAGACCGGCACGCTGACGGTTGGCATTCCGCAGATTTCTTATGTCGCGACTGCGAATGGCGTCGATGAGAAAGAGACTATCCTGCTTGCGGCATCTGCTGAGATGCATTCGGTTCATCCTCTTGCCGTGGCAATTCAGAAATACGTCAAGGGGCAGGGCTGGGAAGTGCCGCAGCATAAATCCTCAAAGACGATCGTCGCGCGCGGCATGAAGGCGACAGTTCCGGCATTTGAAGATTACAAGGGCGGAAATATTCTTGTCGGCAGCAAAAAATTTATGGAGGAGTCAGGCGTTGTCGGACTCGATACCGTGACGATTGAAAAATCCGCGCCGAGCTGTATCTACGTTGCCCGCAATAAAAAACTCCTCGGAATCATCGGCATAAAAGACCCAATCCGCCCGAAGATGAAAAAGACGCTCAATCAGATGCGCCGTTATGGCATTGATGAGATAGTGATGCTCACCGGCGACTCAAAGAATGTCGCCAATGACGTGGCGCGAGAAATGGACATTGACTCATACTATGCGGAGGTGCTGCCGGAGGACAAGGCAAAATATGTCATGAGGCTAAAGGAGCACGGTTGCATAATGATGGTTGGCGATGGGATAAACGATGCGCCGGCACTCGCGTTCGCGAATGTAGGCGTGTCGCTTGGCAGCAGGCAGACAGATATTGCCGCGGAGTCGTCAGCGGTAACGATACGCTCCGAGGATCCGTCGGGGCTGATGACCGCGCTGAGGCTCGGTCGCCGCACGATGCAGCTCATCAGGCAGAATTTCCTCGCGACAATCACGGTGAATTCCGCCGCGATGCTGCTGGGCGCGCTCGGCAGAATAAACCCTCTTTGGGCTGCGATAATCCATAACACCTCTACGCTCGCCGTCGTGCTGAATAGCGCGAGAGTCCTGAGCTTTGACTCGGACACCCATCTTTTGCCATCGGGAGAGTAGCGAAAAAGAAAAGGCTTGACTCCAAATTAAATGGAATCAAGCCTTTTTATTTTTTTATGCAAGAACTGTTAGCAAATAAATTTTAGATTTGAATAGTATAAATCTTCAATATTCGTCGTTGTCGTCAGTCGCCATAGCAACACTATGTCTTTTTCTTCCGCTTAGCCTGCCTATGAAGATTTTATGTGTGTCGTATCGTGAAATTTATTTATTGCGGTTCCTTGCTGTCATTTCTTTTTTTTGCCTTGAATTTTTCTCGCCTCGCGTTGCCTTATTTTTGCTGCCTTGGCTTTGCGCTTGCTCTCTTCCTTTTCGGCGATGTCGTCATTTTGCTTTTGCTTTGCATAGTCAACGCCCCATTTAGTGAGCTTGTGCTTCACGGCCGTGACAGGGTGCTTCATCAGCATTCTTTTTCCGGAAGCATCCATAATATCAAGAAATTTTTTGTTGTTCGCGTCGCCGAAGCACATATTGTCGCAGCGGTCGCATATCGGCTTCGTTATCCCATAGCGGCAGCGGCTCATCTTTTTGAATATGGTCGCCAGGAGAGCCGTGCATTTTGGGCAGAGCTTTTCGCCCTTTGTGTCATGATGGCTGTTGCAATATACGGCGAATGATTTCTTGATAGTGTCCTTTTCCTTTGGGACATTATTTTTGTACTCGGCCGGTTTGTCAGTTTCCTCTTTTTTGCGAAATCTTTTTGGAATCAAATTTGTGAAAAAGCCCATCGTAATCCACCTTTGCAAATAATAACTAGCCTATTTATTGTAAATGCAACACGCAATAAAATCAAGCATAAAAATTTTTTTGAAATTGCAAGGGAAATTGCAAGAAAAGTCTTGCGTAATTGGATATATGGGGTTACAATGTAGCCGAAATTTGGAGGGAACATATCGTTCCCCGATGGAATGGGAGAGTGTTATGGAGAGCTTTCGCCTCACACAAAAAGAAATGATTCGTTTAGCGGAAAAGTACCCGACGCCGTTCGTGGTCATTTCGCTCACGCAGATTGAGAGGAACTACGCGATTCTGAAGGAGCATTTGCCACGCGTGAATGTATATTACGCAATGAAGGCGAATCCTGCGCCTCGCATCGTGAAGACACTCTATCGACTGGGGGCATCGTTTGACACGGCGTCCGCCGGGGAGATTGAGTTCCTGTCGCGCTTGGGAATTGAGGGGGCGCGCGTGATTTATGCAAACCCCGTGAAGACGCCCAGAAGCATCGCCATAGCGAACACGCTTGGTGTCAGGAAATACACTTATGACGATATGAGCGAGATTGAAAAACTGGCTCGTCTCGCGCCCGGCGCGGATGTGATGGTGCGCATCAGAGTGAAAAACCAAAAGGCGCTCGTAGATCTCAATGCGAAATTCGGTGCGCCGCCCGAGGAGGCAATAGAGCTTCTGAAAGCGGCGAAGAAGGCGGGGCTCAATCCCGCAGGAATCTGTTTCCATGTGGGCAGCCAATCGACGGCTGCCGAGGCGTATGAGGAGGCACTGCTCCTCACTCGAAAGCTGTTCAATGACGCTGAAAAATGTGGGATGCATCTTACGATGCTCGATATTGGAGGGGGATTCCCTATCCCGAAGGTGGGCTCTCGTGATGCTGATGTTGCAGAAATGATGGATTCTATAGAGCATCAGATTGAGAGGCTGTTCCCCGACACAGAGATTTGGTGTGAGCCCGGCAGATTCATCTGCGGCACGGCGGTCAATCTAGTGACGAGCGTCATTGGCACCAAGACGCGTAACGGCAAAAAATGGTACTGGCTTGATGAGGGGCTATATGGGACTTTCTCTGGGGCAATCTATGACCATTGGACGTTTGACTTTGAGTCGTTCAAGCCGGGGATAAAAGAGCCGGTCACCTTCCTCGGACCCTCGTGCGACTCAATTGATTTTGTCAGGTACGATGTGATGATGCCAAATCTGGAGATGGGTGATCTTGTGCTTGTGCCGGATTGCGGTTCATACACGACGGCGAGTGCCACGACATTCAACGGCTTCCCGCTTGCCACGCAGATTTATTTCGAGGACGAGGAGGTCGCCGCGGAACGCAGGGCGAGAGAAAACATCTCTGAAATTTTTGAAGCGGCGCGGACTGCTTGAAAATATCGGTTGTAATTAAAAAAATGCGGCGCATTATCATGGAATAATCATGTTAATGCGCCGCGTTTTGTATTTGCAGTGAGAATTTAATTTGCCGCCTCGGCCACTTTTTTGCCGAGCGACTTGCACTCGACGAGATTCTCGTCCGTCGGCGCGTTCTCGATATCGAGGCCGTCCGCGACGAGGTTTGCGCCGTCAGCTTTCACGCGCTCCTCCCAGTCGCGCATGTATTGGCCGCCGCCCCAGCCGTACGAGCCAAAGAGCGCGACAGGCTTGCCGCTGATATTTTTCTCCGCCTCGACGAAGAAAGGCTCAAATTCGGATTCCTCCAGGACCTCCGCGCCCATGGCGGGGCATCCGAATATGAATGCGTCGTATGATGTCATCTCGCTGACGCTGAATTTGTCAACAGTGAAAAGCGAGGCATCCGCTCCGGCGTCCTTTGCGCCCTCCGTGACGGCGTTTGCCATCGACTCGGTGTTGCCGGTTCCGCTCCAATAGATAACAGCAATTTTTGACATTAAGAAGACCTCCTTAAAATCTCTTGAATTGTTGCCCCGTTTTTGAGGCGATTGCAAAAATCATTTGTGCATTTGTGATAGCAATCAAAAATTTTTCGCGCGGCATTTTCGTTGTCATAAACTTTCCAAAAGTCACAGCAACGGAAGTCCTTGCCGCCGTGCTCGATGAAGCCCTCGACATCGGCAGGGGGATAGCCGAGGAAGAGCCCAATCTCGTGCGGGAATGACTCGCAGAGAGCTATGCGTTCCGTCAGATATTCTATCTGAAAAGTGAGCATCGCGTCATCGTCGAGCGGTGATTCATCGCTCAGCGGGTAGCCGTATCGCCCAAGGATTTTCTTCGCGGCAGGGCGTGCCAGTATTTTTTTTAGCAAATCAGATTTATAAAAAAGTACCAGCGCTCTTTCGGAGAGCACTGCAATACGCCTGACGCTGACTCCGTGGCACGCAAGGCATGAGGCGTAGCGCATTATGAGCCTGCATGTATTTGTCTCGCTGTCCAAAGGCAAAGAAATCAGACTGGCTGCCTTTATGCCGCGCAAGGTCGGAGCGCACTGAAGGGCCAGGACTGATTCAAATTCAGATATACCCATGAGCATCATCGTTTCCCGTTTAAAAATTTTTGATTGCCATGCAGATATTATAGCAGTAAAGATAATCATTATCAATAAAAATTTATTGATAAGATTTTTTGAGTGGGATATTTGATCATCGTTTCCTCCATGGAATACGTAATTGCTTTATTTATATTTTTGCTGTAAAATTGAAGACAAATAGCAGGTTAAATTATTTTTATAAAACGCTGAATCGGTTAGCGATTAAAAGGACTGAGGGGGAGCGTAAATGGCTTTTGAAAACAACATGGCCGAAGATATGAGCGGTGAGCTGAAAGAGTTTGGCGATCGCTCTCTTCGTCTTATCCTTCAGTCCATGGTAAAAACGATTGAATCAAGCAAGTCGCAGATATTTGATGTCTATGACGCTGCTCATAATGAGGTTGAGGCCAGCAAGAAAAATTTGGCAGAAATCGTCAAACAGACCAAGGAAGTCATAAATGAGGTCGATGCCCTCGAGAAGCAGGAGCAGGAGGAAAAACAACGACTTGTAAGGGTGTCGTCTAGTTTTTCTGATTATTCTGAGGAGCGTATTCAAAAGGCTTATGAGGCTGTAAAGAATGTTCAGGTTCAGCTTGGCATTGCCAGGGGCAGGGAAAAACAGCTCAGAAAGCAGAGAAACGAGCTGGAGATTCGCCTCGCGCATATGCAAAAGACTGTCTTGATGGCGGAAAGACTCGCGTCGCGCATAAGCTCAATGCTGAATTATCTTGGCTCGCAGATAATAGATGTCGTCTCGCATCTTGAGGCTGTTTCAAAGGATAGATTTTTGAGCGCGTCTGTCATAAGAGCGCAGGAGGATGAAAGGCTGAGGGTGTCGCGTGAGATGCATGACGGCCCTGCGCAGAGCATATCGGCATTAATGCTGGAGGCCTCCGCTATCGAGAAACTGATTGACCTTGATCCCGATGGCGCAAAAATGAATATTCAGCAACTTCGCCGCAATCTGAAGTCATGCCTGAAAGAAATCAGGCAGATTATGTTTGATATGAGGCCGATGTCGCTTGATGATTTGGGGCTTGTCGGCGCGATTGATCAGCTTATTAATCAGTTCAATGAGCGTTACGCTTTTTCTGTTGGTCTATCCGTGGATGGCAAGGAGACGGAATTGCCGCAGTATGTAAAGACAGGCATTTTTCGCATTGTCCAGGAGTCGCTTAACAATGTTCGTCTCCATTCCGGGGTGCAAAAAGCAACTGTGCGTATTCTTTTTACGCAGGCGGCAATATCGGTGCTCGTAGAGGATGAAGGAAAAGGGTTTGACTCCGAAGCCTATACCGCTACAAATACCGAGGAAAATGAGGAAGGCCATTATGGTTTTATTGGCATGAAGGAGCGCTCCATTATTATTGGCTCGCAGCTTGTCGTGACAAGCAAACCGGGGCAAGGCACCAAGGTTCATCTTCGCTTGCCGCTGACGCCACCCGAGGCGGAGACTCTCGGCGATATAAAGGCAAAGGCGCGTGAGGCTGCCGAGATGGCTCGTCAGTATGAGAAAGAGGCGACAGATGTGAAAAATGATGTTGCGAGCATGGAAGAGAAGAACAATGCCGTTGTTTGAATTGTTTGGTAATCTGGCATGAATATGAATCAAAAAAAAGCGCCGCTGGTGGCAGCGATGAAAGCGTATGCCGCTGGCGGCGCTGTTGCTTTTCATACGCCCGCTCATAAAAGGGGGCGGGGAGCGCATGAGTTATTAAAAAATCTCATAACTGATGAGGGGCTCAATGAGGAAGTCTCGTTGATGTACGCGCTTGACGATCCTTTTCATCCGACGGGCTGCATCATGGAGGCAGAGGCACTGGCTGCCGACCTGTACGGCGCGGACTCTGCGTATTTCATGGCGAACGGCACTACCGAGGCAATCCATGTGATGATGCTTGCATCGCTCAATGACGGCGATGAGGTGATATTGCCGCGCAATGCGCATCGCTCGATATTTGCGGGGTTGGCATTGACCGGAGCGGTTCCTTTCTATATTGAGCCGGTATATGATGAACGGATGGGCGTTGCGATGGGAGTGACCCCGGATTGCGTCAAAGAGGCTATAGAAAATCATCCAAACGCCAAGGCGGTCATTCTTGTTTATCCGACTTATTATGGAGTGGCATACGACCTAGCCGGTATTTCAAAAATTGTTCATGAGCATGGCATGATTCTGCTTGTTGATGAGGCTCATGGCGCTCATTTGAGATTTTCAGACGATTTGCCTGCTGATGCGATATTATCAGGGGCGGATTTGGTCGCCGTCAGCACTCATAAGCTTATCGGTTCCCTGACTCAGACCTCCATGCTTTTCAGAAACGGCAATCGTGTTCCCGATGACAGGATAAGACGGGCGCAGGGACTGGTCGCGTCATCTAGCCCCAATTATTTGCTTCTTGCCTCGCTTGATATTGCCCGTCTTCAGATGGCGGCCGATGGCAATCGGATGGTGGGAAGGGCAGTGAGATTGTCAAACGAGTCCAGAGAGGCTATAAATGATATTGAGGGGCTTTGGTGCTTCGGCGAGCAAGATATAGGCTATGACGGAGCGAATAGTCTGGATGCCTGCAAGCTGACGGTGAACGTGACAAAGACGGGGCACACCGGCACGGGAGCGGAGCGAATCTTGCGCAGTGAGTATCATTTTGAGGCCGAGCTTTGTGACGCTTATAATGTGCTTTTTATCATCTCGTTTGCCGATGATGAAGAAATAATAAAAAAGCTGATTGACGGACTGCGCGATTTTTCATCGCGATTCAGGAAAAAGAAAGCAATAACGGAAACGGATGTCAGGGAATTGCCCCGCAGTGAAATTTGCTTGACGCCACGGGAAGCGTATTTTGCGAGGTCGGAGCTTATAGATTTTGAAAAATCGGTTGGCAGGATAGCGGCCGAGGAAATAACTTTTTATCCGCCGGGTATTCCCGTGATTTATCCCGGTGAGCGGATAACGAATGAGATAAAAGAGTATGCCGCGATGATGAGGCGGGCGGGGCTGAAACTGACAGGAACTATTAATCCGAAGCTGGATAGTATTAGGGTGGTAAAATGAAAGGAAAGCTCATAGTGATTGAGGCGGGGGATGCCTCCGGCAAGGCAACGCAGACAAAAATTCTTTGCGACCATCTGAAAGAAGATGGCAAGGACGTAAGACATATATCTTTTCCCGATTACGAATCAAATTCGTCGGCTTTGGTAAAGATGTACCTTTCCGGTGAGTTCGGCAAGGCGGCGGGAAATGTTAACGCGTATGCGGCATCTTCTTTTTTCGCGGTTGACCGCTATGCCTCATATAAGCTTGACTGGGAAAGGTTCTATAAAAATGGCGGAATCGTGATATGTGATAGATATACTACATCAAATCTCGTTCATCAGGCAGTGAAGATTGATTCCTCGATTGAAAGGGCGCATTTTCGCGATTGGCTGATGGACTATGAATATGAAAAGCTGGGATTGCCGCGTCCTGATTGCGTGATTTTCCTTGATATGTCTCCTGATGTCAGTGACAGGCTGCTGGAAATAAGAAACGCGCAGGCGAAAGACATACATGAGCATGACAGGAGCTATCTTCATGCCTGCCATGCGATGTATCAGGAGGTGGCGGCTCTCTACGGATGGCATCGCATCTCATGCAGCAGCGGGATGAGGCCGCGCCAGATAAAGGACATTGC
The DNA here is from genome assembly GCA_017458745.1 of Schwartzia sp. (in: firmicutes). Taxonomy (GTDB): domain Bacteria; phylum Bacillota; class Negativicutes; order Selenomonadales; family Selenomonadaceae; genus RUG024. The sequence goes on from JAFTAB010000149.1 coordinate 30,302, forward strand.
AAAAGATGTATATGATGAGGTCGTTCGCTATCTGAATTGAAAAATTGAGGAAGGTGGAATTTATGGCATTTTCAAAGGTTGAGGATGCAATCGAGGATATAAAGCATGGGAAAATGCTCGTGGTCGTTGATGACGAGGACAGGGAAAACGAGGGTGATCTCATAATCGCTGCCGACTTCGCGTCACCCGAGGCGATAAATTTCATGGCGACATACGCGAAAGGGCTTATCTGCACGCCTATCGAGGGCTATCGCCTTGATGAGCTTGACATACCGCAGATGGTTGTCAATAACACGGACAACCATGAGACGGCTTTCACGGTTTCGGTCGACGCGTTTGACACCGAGACGGGCATATCCGCTTATGAGCGTTCCAAGACGGTGAAAATGTTGATAGACAAAAAGGCGAAGCCGTCAAGTTTCAGGCGCCCCGGGCATGTTTTCCCGCTAAGGACTGTGCCGGGGGGAGTGCTGCGCCGCGCTGGTCACACCGAGGCCACGACTGACCTTGCGCGTCTTGCGGGGCTTTATCCCGCAGGGCTATGCTGTGAGATAATGGACGATGACGGGCACATGATGCGCACGCCGAGGCTGATGGAATTTGCCGAGAAGCATAATCTGAAGATGATTTCGGTGCAGTCCATCATTGAGTACAGGAAACGCACGGAGACGCTTGTGCGGGAGGTGGCCGATGTCGATTTTCCGTCTCTTTATGGTCATTTTCGCATAAGAGCTTTTGAGAGCACGCTTGACGGGAAATGTCATCTTGCGATTGTAAAGGGGGAGGTCGACGGGCAAAAGGATGTTCTCGTAAGAGTTCATTCCGAGTGCCTTACGGGCGACGCGCTTGGCTCACTGAGATGCGATTGCGGGGATCAGCTCCATGCGGCGCTCAGGCGCATAGAAAGTGAAGGCTGCGGTGTCGTGCTTTATATGAGACAGGAGGGGCGCGGCATAGGACTTGCCAATAAAATGAAAGCGTATAAATTGCAGGATGAGGGATGCGACACTGTCGAGGCAAATGTGCTGCTCGGCTTTGCGCCTGACCTTCGCGACTACGGCATAGGAGCTCAGATCCTGTCGTCGCTCGGGCTTTCGACAATCAGGCTTTTGACGAATAATCCGGCCAAGAGAGCCGGACTCGAAGGATATGGGCTTCATATCGTTGAGCGTGTGCCGATAGAGATGGAGCCAAACGAATATAACAAGGAATATTTGACCGTCAAGAAAACTAAAATGGGACACCTGCTTGAGGAGGAATAAAAATGGCTAATGTTTATGAGGGCAAGCTTGACGCCGAGGACCTAAAATTTGGCATCGTTGCTGCACGTTTTAATGAGTTTATCACATCAAAATTATTATCCGGGGCCTTGGATATGCTCGTGCGTCATGGGGCGAATGAAAATGACATTGATGTGGCATGGGTTCCCGGGGCGTTTGAGATACCCTTGATTGCGAAAAAGATGGCTGAAAGCGGCAAATATGATGCGGTTATTTGTGTCGGCGCGGTTATAAGAGGAGCCACAAGCCATTATGATTATGTGTGCGCCGAAGTCTCAAAGGGTGTCGCGCAGGTGGGACTGACTACGGGCGTGCCGACGATATTCAGCGTGGTGACTACGGACAACATCGAGCAGGCAGTGGAACGCGCTGGCACAAAGGCCGGAAATAAAGGCGCCGATGGGGCGATGGCCGCAATGGAGATGGCAAATCTCCTTCGTTCGCTTAAGAAATGATACAGCTTGAAAATAAAATTTTTTGACCCATTGGTGTTTTTGCGGAAAGGCTGGGCATATAAAAATGAAAATAGGTATTATAAGTGACACTCATGGCGACGCGAAGGCGTGGGAAAAAGCGTACAACAATTATTTTCACGATGCGGACAGGATTTTGCACGCCGGGGATTTTCTCTATCATGGGCCGCGCAATCCCATGGCTGACGGCTATGGCCCCGCGAAGCTGGCGCAGATGATAAATGAGTGCGAGGTGCCAATCGTCGCGGCATTTGGCAACTGCGATTCATTTGTTGACACTTCGGTGCTTGATATTCCGCTCGCTGACCCATATGCTTTCATTGAGATTGATGGGCGGCGCATTGTCGTAACGCATGGCCATATTTGCGAGAGCGACGCGGAAAAGTATGCGCTGGCGAAAAAGCTGAAAGCTGATATTTTTGTCAGCGGTCATACTCATATCGGGGGAATTGAAAAAAGAGGGGACACTATATTTATAAATCCGGGCTCGCCCTCGCTCTCGAAACGTCAGGACTCCCGTCAGACAGTGGCACTGATGGAAAATGGCGAGATAAAAGTTATGGATTTATTCACAGGCGAGACTTTGGATACAATGAAGTATTGAGGTGCGATATTGGACAAGCTTGTAAAGGCTACCGCCGATGGCGTGCGCGCATACGCTGCGGTCACGACCGGCCTCACCGGTGAGGCTATGAGACGGCACGGCTGCGGTGCGCTGGCGGGCGCCGCACTGGGGCGCACGATGACGGGCGCATTACTTTTCGCGGCGAATCTTAAAGAAAAAGAATGTATTACAATTAAATTTAAGGGTGATGGTCCGCTTGGCGCCATTGTCGCGGATGCGTCTGCCGAGGGGGCGGTGCGCGGCTATGTGGCGCATCCCGAGGTCGAGCTGCCGCTCACAAACGGCAAGCTTTCAGTGGGGCAAGGCGTGGGGCGCGGGCTTCTGTCAGTGACTCGGTTCACGGGGATGAAGGATAATTTCACCGGAAGCTGTGAGATATTCTCCGGAGAGATAGCCGAGGATTTGACGCGCTATCTTTACCAGTCGGAGCAAACTCCGTCGAGCGTGGGGCTTGGCGTGCTGATTGGCACGGATGGCATGGCGAGGGCTGCGGGAGGATTTATCATTCAGCCATTGCCTGATGCGAGCGACGAGGTTATAACGAGGCTTGAAGAAAATTTGAAGCATATTGCTCCCGTCTCTGAAATGGTTGACAATGGCAAAACGCCAAAGGAAATCATAGCCGCTCTTTTGCGAGGCTTTGATGAAATAAAGTACCTTTCGGAGACTGACCTGTCGTTTAAATGTCAATGCTCAAAACATCGCACAGAAGAAATACTTATGACGCTTTCGCATGATGATATATCGCAACTTGTCGAGGACGGCAAAGCGGAAGTCGTGTGTCAATTTTGCGGAGAGAAATATCATTTTTCAAAGGAAGAGCTCATCGCTTTAATGAACGTGGCGGATCAAATGCGGCAATAATGCAAAAAAGGTTGTCAATCGAAAGCGGATTGGCAACCTTTTTTGCATCAATAGATGTGATAAACCTTCCATGGGATTTGGTCAACTCTAATGGATTTCAGAAAATCGACTATATCTTTTCGTCCATAATAGCGCGGCTCTCCTTTTTCATTTTGAGACATCAGTATGATGGGCATGTTCGGGAAAAAATGGCTGATTTCCCGTCTGAATGCTGTGGCTCTCGCGGTATACTGAGTGACCATTGGCTTCACGGAAACAATGGCGAATGTCACGCCCTGCTCTAGTATGACGGCTCCATGCAGTTCCATATTCAAAAACTCCCCCGTATATTTTTTCTGCTCATAATATTTTATCACACTTATGAACTGTGCATCAATAATCACTGCATTCTGCAAACCTGCATCGGGCACCTTTGGCGCAAAATTTCAATACTCTTGACACATTTCATTGTGGTCGGTATAATGTAACTCATATTGCAAAGCTGTGACGAAGACATGGCCTTTTGAGCTTCAATCTTCAGAGAATGGCATCGACGCTTGCGCGTTGGCTGTGAGTGCCTGGATTGGGTCGATTGGCTACCGCTTTTGAGCTTTTCCCACGTGAGTTTTTTGCGGAAGGGGAACGGAGTCGCACCGATAAAGGCGAATTGAGCCGGGCGCATTTTTATGTGCCAATCAGGGTGGAACCGCGAGTATGCCTCGTCCCTATTTGGGGGCGAGGTTTTTTATTTGTATTTTACAGGAGGTTTTTACATGGCAAAGATTACTCTCAAAGATGGCAGTGTCCGCGAGGCGGAGAATGGCAGTAAAATCATTGATTTCGTGAAGTCGCTGAGCAACTCGCTGGCAAAGAAGGCGCTTGCCGCAAAGGTTGACGGCAAGACGGTGGATCTCATGACTCCGATAGAAAAGGATGCGAATATGGAAATTCTCACTTTCGATGACGCGGATGGAAGGTGGGCGCTTCGTCACACGGCCTCGCACGTCATGGCTCAGGCCATACAGCATCTCTATGCGGATCAGCATGTTCAGTTTGCCATTGGCCCCGCGATAGAAAATGGATTCTACTATGATATTGACATGGAAAAGCGTCTCACTGATGACGACCTCAAGGACATCGAAAAGGAAATGGAGCGCATAGTGAAGCAAAATCTGCCGATGGTGAGAAAGGAGATAAGCCGCGCTGATGCCCTGAAGCTTTTCGAGGAGAAAGGCCAGAGCTATAAGGTGGAGCTTATTAATGACTTGCCGGAGGATGCTCTGATATCTCTTTATGAGCAGGGGGACTTTGTTGACCTCTGCGCTGGGCCTCATGTCATGTCCACGGGCAAAGTGAAGGCGATAAAGCTCCAGTCTATAGCCGGCGCATATTGGCGCGGCGACGAGCACAACAAGATGCTTCAGCGCGTTTATGGCACGGCTTTTGAAAAAAAGGAGGATCTGGCAGCGTATCTTCATATGCTGGAGGAGGCAGAAAAGCGCGATCACAGAAAGCTCGGAAAGGAGCTTGACATTTTCAGTCTCCATGAGGAGGGGCCGGGATTCCCGTTCTTCCATCCAAACGGCATGGTAATACGCAATGAACTCATAGGGTACTGGCGTGAGGTGCATCGCCGCTACGGCTATCAGGAAATAAAAACGCCTATGATTCTCAATCGTCGTCTTTGGGAGCAATCGGGGCATTGGGAGCACTACGCCGAGAATATGTATTTTACGAAGATTGATGATGATGATTATGCGGTGAAGCCGATGAATTGCCCGGGCGGCATACTTGTCTACAAGACGCAGCCTCACAGCTATAGAGATTTGCCGCTGCGCCTAGGCGAGCTTGGCCTCGTTCATCGTCATGAGCTTTCGGGCGCTCTTCACGGGCTCTTCAGGGTCCGCAATTTCACGCAGGATGACGCTCATATCTTCATGACACCCGATCAGATTGAGAGCGAGATACAGCACGTGATAGATTTGTTTGATGAGGTTTACTCGACCTTTGGACTATCGTATCATGCCGAGCTGTCGACTCGCCCGGATGACTCGATGGGCTCCGATGAAATTTGGGAGAAGGCGACAGCCGCGCTCAAAAATGCGCTGGAGCATCGCGGGCTTGAGTATGTCGTCAATGAGGGCGACGGCGCATTCTACGGGCCGAAGATTGATTTCCATTTGAAGGACTCCATCGGCAGGACATGGCAGTGCGGCACAATTCAGCTTGATATGCTGATGCCCGAGAAATTTGACATGCACTATGTAGGCGAGGACGGGCAGCAGCATCGTCCCGTCATGCTTCATCGTGTCGTCTATGGGAGCATTGAGCGGTTCATCGGAATACTTATTGAGAACTATGCGGGCGCGTTCCCTGTCTGGCTCGCTCCCGTGCAGGTCAGAATATTGCCTATAACCGACAAGCACAAAGATTATTCCCAGAAGCTCTATAAGAAGATGTTTGACCTCGGTCTTCGCGTCGAGGTCGATGAGCGCAACGAGAAGATGGGATACAAGATTCGTGAGGCTCAGGTGAAAAAGATTCCATATGCGCTGGTCGTAGGCGATCAAGAGGTTGCCGACGGGACAGTGAATGTCAGAAGGTATGGTGAAAAAGACAGCCGGACGATGAAAGTCGATGAATTTATTGAGCTTCTTCAGGACAAGATAAAGACCAAAGCCGAAAAGTATTGATTGTCACATTTGACGGCTATATTGTTGACGATGGGGTAAATATGTGATATTATCTATCGCAGAAAAAGTGAATATATTATGTGCCTTTGAAATTAGTCCTGTGAGGCTGATAAAGGTTGCCAGCCGTTTTTCGGCTTATTTAATATGAAGCTGGTGAGCTTTCTGATGCCTTGGCATTGGAAAGCTCATTTTATTTTCAATCAGGAACTGCGAGAAAATGAATTGTAAAGTTGTTTTTGAACAGATCCATATTTTTTAAGGAGTGATTCGATTGGAAAAAAGCACTGTCTCTATGCGGGGAAAGCATATCCTCGGACTGGAGAATTTCTCTCCCGCTGAGATAAAGCTGGTACTTGCAACAGCGAAAGAGATGAAAACCATCATTCACCGCGACATAAAAAAAGTGCCTGCGCTCAGAGGCAAGTCAGTTGTCACGCTTTTTTATGAGCCGAGCACAAGGACGCGCACTTCATTTGAGACAGCAGGCAAATACCTCGGGGCCGATGTTGTGAATATTACATCGGGGACGAGCAGCATCGTGAAGGGGGAGAGCCTCAGAGACACGTTGCTCACAGTCGAGGCGATGGGATTTGATGCCATTGTCATGCGGCACAAGGAGGAGGGAGCGGCTGAATTTGCGACAAAGGTCGTCAAGCATCCGGTCATCATAAACGCAGGCGATGGCGCCCATGCTCATCCCTCGCAGGGGCTTTTGAATCTGTTCACTCTTTTGGAGCATAAGGGTCATCTGAAGGGGCTGAAGGTCGCAATTATCGGAGATATTCTCCATAGCCGTGTTGCGCGCTCGGACATTTGGGGCATGAGGAAGATGGGAATCGAGGTTCATCTCGCGGGTCCCAAGACGATGCTGCCGCGATTTTTGTATCAAGAGCCAAATATTTTTGTCCATGACAGGATCGAGGACGCAATCAAAGACGCGGATGCGATAAATGTGCTTCGCATACAGCTTGAAAGACAAAAGGCAGGGCTTTTCCCATCAAAAAGAGAATATGCTCGAATATTTGGGCTGAACGACGAGCGACTGGCGCTGGCCAAAAAAGATGTGCTGGTGCTTCATCCCGGCCCCATGAACAAGGGGCTTGAGATTTCACCGTATATCGCATACGGCGATAATTCCGCGATTCAGGAACAGGTGCAAAATGGTGTCGCGGTGCGCATGGCTCTTTTGACATTGACGCTCACGGGAGGTAAAGAGAGTGAAGCAAATCATTAAGAATGGGCGGGTCATTGACCCTGCAAATAAAATTGACAAGATTGAGGATATTTTAATCGAGGACGGCAAAATAGCTGAGATAGGTGAAAATTTATCGTCTGACGGTGCCGAGGTTATAGACGCTACAGATAAAGTTGTCGTGCCGGGCCTCATTGATATGCATGTCCATCTCCGTGAGCCCGGCCAGGAGGCCAAAGAGGATTTTGCCTCGGGGACGAGGGCGGCGGCGGCAGGCGGATTCACAACTATAGCGACCATGCCAAACACAAAGCCTGTGGTTGACAATGCTGCAATTTTGAGAAGCCTGAAAAAGCAAGCGGAGGATACGGGCATCGTTCATGTTGAGATTATCGGGGCTTTGACGAAAGGGCAGGATGGAAATGAACTGGCTGAGGTCGGCGACATGGCACTCAATGGCGCTGTCGCCTTCTCGGATGACGGCCATTATGTTAAGAGGGCCAAGACGCTCCTGAATGGTTTTGACTATCTTCGCGCCTTTGATAAAATCATTATCAATCATGACGAGGAAACCTCGCTCGTAGAGGAAGGGTATATGAATGAGGGGCATAAGAGCGCGATGCTGGGAGCGAAGGGTCGCCCGACGGTCGCGGAGGATATAGCGGTCATGCGTGACATTATGCTCGCCGAATATGCAGATGCCAGGGTGCATGTCGCTCATATCAGCTCGGCTCGCGCCGTCGAGATTGTGCGCGAGGCGAAGAAGCGAGGGGTGAAGGTGACAGCGGAGGCGACGCCTCATCACATGACGATGACGGATGAGTGCGTTGACCTGAGGGACAGCGCGACAAAAGTTAATCCGCCGCTTCGCTCGCAGGCTGACGTTGACGCGGTTGTGAAAGGGCTAAAGGATGGCACGATTGACATGATTGTCACAGACCATTCGCCGCACGCCGAGGAAGAAAAAGACGTGGAGTATGCGCTTGCCCCAAGCGGATTTCCGGGACTTGAGACATCGCTTGGGGTTGTGCTGACAGAGCTGTATCACAAGAAAAAAATAAATCTTTCGACACTTGTTTCAAAGATGACAGCGGAGCCGGCGAGGATTTTTTCTCTCAATGGAGGAACGCTTTCAAAGGGCAGCACTGCCGATGTGACAATTATTGACCTTAATAAAGAGTGGACAGTCGATGAAAAGAAATTTTACACGCGTGGCACTCATTCGCCGTTTGTCGGGATGAAGCTCAAAGGAAAGGCCGTGCTCACGATGGTGGATGGCAAAGTCGTCATGCGGGACGGGAAAATACTCGAAATATAAACAATCTGTAAAAATAGATTGGAGTGATTTATATTGAAAGGGAAGCTGATTTTAGAAGACGGGGCTACGTATGAGGGCGAGCTTTTGAACAATATAAAAGCCACGGGCGAGGTTGTATTTAACACGGGCATGACCGGCTACCAGGAAATATTGACCGACCCATCATATTGCCGCCAAATAGTCACTATGACTTATCCGCTGATTGGCAATTATGGCGTGGCTGATATTTTCATGCAGTCGCGCAAATCATTTGTGAATGGTTTTGTCGTAGGCGAAATATGTGACGAGCCGAGCAACTGGCATGTCGAAGAGACTTTGAAGGAGTTTTTGACGCATGAGGGTGTCCCGTGCCTTTATGGTGTAGACACGAGAGCGGTGACAAGGCATATTCGCTCGGCCGGAACGATGAAGGGAATTATAGTGTCGAATGATTCGGCAAAATCAGAGATTGAAGAGCTTTTTGGCGTGCCGATAAAAAAGACGGTCGTGAGCGAAGCGACGACGCCTGAAATTTATTCAATGGGGGAAGACGGCCCTCACGTCGTCGTGATTGATTATGGAATAAAGAAAAATATATTATGGTCACTCCAAAAATGGGGATGCCGTTTGACTGTTGTTCCTGCTGATACCCCGGCAGAAAAAATTTTGTCATTTTCCCCCGATGGAATATTCCTGTCAAACGGCCCGGGGGATCCCAAGGATATACCGGAATCCACGGAAACAGTGAAAAAGCTTATAGGCAAGCTGCCACTTTTTGGAATTTGCCTCGGCCATCAGATTCTCGCGCTTGCACTGGGCGCCGACACATACAAATTGAAATTCGGGCATCGCGGCTCGAATCAGCCGGTGAAGCATCTCACGACAGGCCACATACAA
>JAFTAB010000150.1 GCA_017458745.1 Schwartzia sp. (in: firmicutes)
CATTCCTGCTGCTGCAGGGACTGGAGACCCTGTCGCTTCGAGTCGATCGCCACAGCGAGAACGCGCTCAAGGTCGTCGACTACCTAACGCATAATCCAAACGTGGCAAAAGTAAATCACCCGTCGCTCGAGACGCATCCCGACCACCAGCTCTACAAGAAATATTTCCCGAACGGCGGCATCTCTATTTTCACTTTCGAGATAAAGGGCGGCGCGAAAGAGGCGCACAAGTTCATCGACAGCCTGAAGATTTTCTCGCTGCTCGCCAATGTCGCCGACGTGAAATCGCTCGTCATTCACCCGGCATCGACGACGCACAGCCAGATGAGCGAGGAAGAACTGGCATCAAGCGGCATCACCCCGGCAACAATTCGCCTTTCAATAGGCACCGAGCACATCGACGACATAATCTGGGATTTGGATCAGGCTTTCAAATCGCTGTAAAAAATATAAAAAATCGTGTCACCAATAAAAGTGGCACGATTTTTTTATTTTCATACGTCATTGCTGTTTCATAAAAATCTCATGCGGCGAGGAACTTTTCTATTGCATACCATTTCAATATGATATATAATTCAGAGAATCCCCACTTTACGAATATGAATAGATAAAAAATTGAAATGGGATGAGCATGATGAGCGAGGCATCGGAACTGAAGAAAAAACTTAAGAGACGCGCTAAAGCTTTGGGCGCAAATTTATTCGGCGTGGCGAATGTCGAGCGATGGGAGGAGGAGCCTCTCCAGCCCGCCGAGTATTTCCCGCAGAGCATATGGCCGTGGTCGAGGAGCGTCATCGTCATGGGCGTTCAGATTTTCCCGTCGATGATTGAGACAACGCCCTCCGTGGTTTACTCGGAGCTTTACAACACCACGAACAGGCTGCTCGACGAGATGGCATATCGCCTGTCAAATTTCCTCAATCAGGAGGGGCACAGGGCGCATTTTTTCCCGCGCGACTGCTACGGCGATATATCGACGCTGGTGAAAAAGCCCGAGGCTGCATTTTCGCAGGTGCTCGCGGGACGATACGCGGGGCTCGGCACTATAGGCATGAACCACACGCTCCTGACGCGCGAGTACGGCCCGCGCGTCAGGCTCGTCTCGGTGATAACCGACGCCGCGCTGCCGCCCGACCCGATGATGAAAGAGGAACTGTGTATTCGCTGCGGGGCGTGCGTCAGGCGATGTCCCATGCAGGCATTCACGCCGCCGGAGGATGGCAGCCCGTCGCCAATCGCGAAAATGGACAAGCATAAATGCGCCGTCTATCACGCGAAGCTGAAGGGCGAATTTCGCTACCCATGCGGCTTATGCACGGCAGTGTGCCCCGTCGGCAATGACAAGAAACTGTACGGCGGCTCGTCGGTGAGCAAAGAGGGCATAGCCCATTGCCAAGACTTTGGGGTCAACACGCAGTAGATTATCAAGCGATACATGCGGAAGGTGATAATATGATGACTCGGAGCGACGCGGGGAGCATGACCGCCCGCCTATGCGCTTTTGCGCGCGCGTACCATTCGGGACTGGGCAAGTCAAAGATATTTGATGATTATCTCGCGCATGACATGATTGGAAAAAACGACTATGACAATATAGGGACACTGATAAAAAACGACGGCGATGACTCGACCGTCAGCCGACGCTACGGATTTGAGAGCCTTTGGACATTCGAGCTGATGGACAGATTTTATTCGCCCGTCATCCTTTCCCGCGCGGCTTTCGCGGAACGCGCCCTTTGCCGCTTCGTGCGCAAAAACCATGAGGCGCAGTATGTGATTTGCGGCGCGGGGCTTGACACATTCGCTTTCAGAAATATGTGGGCCAATTTGAGGATTTTTGAGCTGGACAAGAAATCGACGCATGAGCACAAGCTCAAAAGGATAAAGGAGCTTCACTGGGACATTCCCGATAATGCCAGCTACGCGGCAATAGACTTCAAGCGGGGCAATCTCGTGGACACGCTGCTGAAAGCGGGGTTTGACGTAAAAAAGCCGACGTTTTTCTCAATTCTCGGCGTCGCGTATTATCTCTCAGCCGATGAATTCGAGTCGCTGATCGGTCAGATTTCGATCCTTTCAGACGACTCTAGGTGCGAGCTGGTTTTTGATTTCCCCGACGACGGGGCATCGGGCAATCGCGCATGGCTCAACCGCATGGCGAGACTCACCGCGAGCCTCGGCGAGCCGATGGAGAAGGGCTTTTCCATCGACGAGATGCGGTCGCTGCTCTCGCGCCGCTCATTCTCGATAATACGGCACGAGTCGCCCGACGAGATTCAGCAGGACTTTTTCCTCGGACGCATTGACGGGCAGAAAGCCCCCGACGACGTGCATTTCATTTTGGCAAGGTCAATGAAAACAATGAAAAATAAAAACTCAACTTCAAAAGAGGTGCATGAACATGAGCGCATTTGAATCACTTCTCATACACGGCGGAATAGACGGCGACGCCGCGACCGGCGCGGTGAACGTGCCAATATATCAGACATCGACATATCGACAGAAAGGCCTGGGCGACAACACGGGCTGGGAGTACTCACGCACGGGCAACCCGACAAGGGCGGCACTTGAGTCGCTCATCGCCGACCTCGAAAGCGGCAAGGTGGGCTTCGCCTTCGCCTCGGGGCTTGCGGCGATAACGGCTGTGCTTGGGCTTTTCAAATCGGGCGACAAGCTGCTGCTTTCAAGCAACGTCTACGGCGGGACATACAGGCTGCTCGATCAGGTGTTCTCTCGTTTCGGGCTGCACTATGAGCTGGTTGACACGACTGACCTTGAAAAGTTGAGCAACGCGATAACGCCCGACATAGCCGCGCTGCTGCTGGAGAGTCCCGCGAACCCTTTGCTCACGGTGACAGACCTCGCCGCCTCGGCGCAAATCGCAAAGCGTCACGGCGTGCTCACCATCGTCGACAATACATTCATGACCCCGTATCTCCAGCGGCCTCTGGAGCTAGGCGCGGACATCGTGGTACACAGCGCGACCAAGTACCTAGGAGGCCACAGCGACCTCATTGCGGGGCTCGCGGTCGTGCGTGATTCCAAGCTGGCGGAGAGACTGGCCTTCCTGCAAAACTCAACGGGAGGCGTGCTCGCTCCTTTCGACTCATTCCTGCTCATCAGAGGGATAAAGACGCTTGCCGTGCGACTCGACAGGCACACGGCGAACGCGGAGAAAATCGCGCAGCATTTGGCAAGCCACGAGGAGGTATCGCGCATCTACTACCCCGGACTTGAAAGCGACCCGGGCTACGTGATTAACAAACGCCAAGCGAAAAACGGGGGCGCAATGCTTTCGTTCGAGTTGAAGGAAAATCACGATGTCGATAAATTCTTCCGCTCGCTGCGCGTCGTCGCTCTCGCGGAGAGCCTCGGCGGCGTGGAGAGTCTGGCCTGCCACCCCGCGACGATGACGCACGCATCCATTCCGAAAGATGTCCGCGAGAAGATAGGCATCAGCGACAGGCTCATAAGGCTTTCGGTCGGCATCGAAAGTGTCGATGACCTGATTGCGGACTTAGACAGCGCGATAGATAAATCGAGAATATAAGAGAGGACGATTTTCATGCGATATTATGCGTCAATGCAAAGCCTTATAGGCAACACTCCCATCGTGAAGCTGAATAATCTCGGCCTTCCCGACGGCGCAAATCTCTTCGCGAAGCTGGAGCTGATGAACCCGGGCGGCAGCGTGAAGGACAGAACCGGAAAATACATGGTCGAGGACGCAGAGCGGAGAGGCCTGCTCAAAGAGGGCGGCACGATAATAGAGCCGACCGCCGGAAACACCGGCCTTGGCATCGCTTTCGCCGCAATCGGCAGGGGCTACCGCGTCATATTCTGCGTGCCGGAGAAATTCTCCCATGAGAAGCTGACCCTGATGCGCGCTCTCGGCGCGGAGATTATCCGCACCTCCGCAGCCGAGGGAATGCTCGGAGCCGAGCGCAAGGCGAAAGAGGTGCAAAAGGAAATACCCGGCTCCGTGATACTGGGGCAGTTCCACAATCCCGCCAACCCCCTCGCCCACTATGAGACGACGGGGCCGGAAATATACCGTGACCTCGACGGCAAAATCGACGCTTTCATCATGGGCGCGGGCACGGGCGGCACATACAGCGGCACGATGCGCTACCTCAAAGAGCGCGACAAGAAAATCCGGGGCATACTCGCCGACCCTATAGGCTCCACGATTGGCGGCGGCGAGCACGCTCCTTACGAGATTGAGGGCATAGGCAACGACTTCATCGCGGACACGATGGATATATCTCTCGTTGACGAGGTTATAAAGGTCAGCGACAACGAGGCATTCACGGCCAGCCGTGACCTCGCGAGGCTGGAGGGCATATTCGCCGGCTCGTCCTCGGGGGCGGCTCTCGCGGCTGCCCGCGACTATATCAAGCGCGGCGCAAGAGGCAACATAGTCATGCTTTTCCCCGACAGGGGCGACCGCTACATAAGCAAGCATCTATATGAAGAATGACAATAAATAACCCCCGACGGAAAACTCCTTCGGGGGTTAAATTATACTGCTCACTGTGAGAAATTTTATATTTTTATTCCCACTTCACTATTTTCTTTTTCAGTCTGCCTATTCCCATATTTATCACGGATACCACCACGCCTATCACTATGATGCCCGCTATCACGCGAGTGTAGTCCGCGAAGTCAGCGTAATATCTCACGAAATAGCCCAGCCCGCTCGTCGCCCCTATCATCTCGGCCGCCGTGAGCACCATGAAAGCGTTCGCCACCGACAGGGGCAGCGCCCTCATTATTTTTGGCAAGCAATACGGCCAAAGCACATGGCGGAACATCGCGGCGGGCTTCAAATTCATCGCCCGCGCGGAGTCGAGCAGCTTGCCGTCGATGCCCTCCACCGCGAGCGCGACCTCTATGAATACCTGCCAAAAAATACTTGAGAATATAACGAAAATCGAGGCGACAGTGAAGCTCGGCAGCACAGCGACGGCGTACGGCGTGTAGATAATCGGCGGTATCGGGCTGATGACCTTGGCGATCGGGAGCAGCGACTCACGCAGGCGCGGCACGCCGCCCGTTATAATCCCGAGCGATATGCCCAACACGAGCGCGAGCAGGAACCCGAATCCCAAAAGGTACATCGACGAGCCTATTCCCTCGACTATCTTTCTCCAGTCAGTCAAAAATATCTTTGCGACGTCGGCCGGAGCAGGGTACAGCATCCTCGCCGACTGCGGCAGTCCCGCCGTTGCCGCCTCCCATGCCGCGAGCAGCATCAGCAAAATCACCGCGATATCCACCTTTGAGCGGACCTTTTGCCATAGAGCCGCCGCTTTTTCCCGAAGCGGAGAAACTTTCGCAGAAACATTCGGAGGAACATTCGAGGAAACATCCTTCCTTTCTTCTTCGCCGTACGCGGGATATGAAATTGTCGCAGCTCTCATATATATGCCC
>JAFTAB010000151.1 GCA_017458745.1 Schwartzia sp. (in: firmicutes)
CCGAGCCCCGCCCCCGTGTCTATGAGAATTATGTCCGCCATGTCAGAGCATCCCGAAAGTTTCTCCATCAGCCTCCGTCTCTCCAGTTGGCTCAAATCGACGGCATTCTCCATCGCGGAGCCCCCCGATATATAGCTGACGCCATAAGGACCACGAATGACTATGTCCTCTAAAGTTACGCCGGGCTCCAGAAGCTGCATCAAATGATATTTAGACGATGTTCCTAGCAAGACATCAACATTCGCCATGCCGAGATCGGCATCAATTATTAGCACGCGTTTCTGCTCTTTTGCAATCGCTATGGCAAGGTTCACGGTGAGATTCGTTTTGCCCACCCCGCCCTTGCCGCTTGTGACTGCAATCGTGCGAGAACCCTTTTCTCTGTCATTTTGCAATAATTGCTGTGTCGGCTTGTATATATGTGATTTCTGAATGGGCGACTGCGCAGGCTGCATCATCTGCTGCGGAATGTAAGGCCTTGCCGGCACCGACGGGTTCACATTGCGCGACTGCTGCCCTGCAACGGGAGATGCGACTGCCGGCTGCGTCGCATAAGACTGCGATGCCCCCATAGGCCGGACAGCAGAAGCATTTTTTATTATACGCGTTGTCGGCTCCTGTTTCCATGTACCTGTATTTGAGGCCATGGTCGCTGGCTGCGTGGCTCCGGCCGGCATACTCGCCCTGCTTGGATCCGTTACCGCGGTCGGCTCATTATATTCAGTTTTGTCTTGGATAAGCCTTCTAAGGCTCGTCGCCTGATCCGACATAAAATATTACCTCAACAAAAGTTTTGCAAGAGCATCCGGCCTTGCCGGCTCAATGTCATCCGGCACGCTCTGACCATTCGTAAGATAAGAAAGCGCAATCCGCCTGTCAAAAAGGAGGTTGACTATAAATCCCAGCGTATCGGTTTCATCTACCTTGGTGAAAATCAGACGATCCGGCTTGACGACAGAAAATCGTTCCAAAATTTTCTCTGCATCTCGCTCCTTGGTCGTGGCGCTCATAACAAGATGCTTTTCTATTGACGGCTCGACTTCCAGAAATTCCTTCAGCTCACTCATCTGATATTCGTTATTTTGGCTGCGTCCCGCCGTATCAATCAGGATCAGCTGTTTTCCTTTATGCTTCCTGAGCGCGGGCTTAAGTTCCGCCGATGAATAAACAATTTCGAGCGGCAAGCCCAAAATATCCGAATATGTCTTGAGCTGCTCGACGGCAGAAATTCGATATGTGTCTGCGGTTATAAGCCCCACGCTTACGCCCTTCTCCAAAACGAAACGCGCAGCGATTTTGGCAATCGTGGTCGTCTTTCCGACTCCTGTCGTTCCTATGAGCGCAATGATTTTCGGCCTGCCATCTTTTAGGCCTATTCCATTGCCCGCTTTTATCGCGCCATGCAGATAATCGGTAAGCGACTTCAGCGCATCTTCCGAATCCTTTGGCATCAGAAGCGACGCAGGAGGAATTTTTCTGATGACGTCCTGCATCAGTTGGTCGCTGAATGCCTGTGATTTCAGCGCGTCCTGAAGCGTCACCGTCTCATCATCGCTATGAGGCTGATCCATGACCTTTCGGAGCATCATGCGCATTTGCGCCAGTTCATCCTCAAGAGCCTGAATCTTCTCATTCTTGTCCTCCCGAGCCGGCTCATCAATGGAGGCTTGCTGAGAAATCACCTGAGTTACTTTTTGAGTGAGCTTTTCTTCGTTTTCCTCAATGCTTTTTTGTGCATCTAACTCATTTGACCTTTTTGCCTTGATTATATGCGATTTATTTATTGCCCTTTCATCATATTTTTGCTCGCTCACCGGCTGCTGCCCATAATCCGTCTGACCGACCCCGATCTGTTTCCGAGTCCTTTCATCTTCGGGCACAGGTCTCTCATTGTGCACCCGCCTGACAGCTTTTCTCCTGGGCCTTTGGGGAATCTGTATGTCAGCCTGCAGCTCAGCTATATATGATGTTTTGTTTGAATTCTTGCCGGGTGCTTGGCGTGTGCCTTGACGTGGGGCACTTTCCATATACCGCTGCTGATCCGGCTGCTGAGGTCGCTGCGCAGACTGCCGTGTCCTGCCCGTTTCTCTTTCCGCAATTTGACGCTGCCCCATCGGCGTATCATTAATTGGCATATTGATTGAAGCCGTTTGACGCTCAGGCTTTGGAGATAACGCCGCTCGGCTCTCTCTTGCAGGCTGCGGCGTGTAGCCTGTCGTCTCGATTGGCGCCGCTTGCATTCTTTGGGCTAATTCAGCGGAGCGAGCCATCGATACGCCCTCCTCCGTGCCGGCAGTTTTATATTGCGCCAGCACCCTTCTTGGCGGCATTGGCACCGCAGCATTACTTTGGGGCGCAGGCTTTTTCCTTTGCGGCGGCAGTTTCACCTTTGGAGGCTCAGGCACATCATCAATGGCAGCCGTGACCTCGACCACTTCTTTGCTCTTGTAGCCCAAAAAGCCGCCCTGCTTATATCGTTTTGTATGAAGTATGACCGCGTCGCTTCCCAGCTCATCCTTTACCATTGCCATGGCTTCCTTCAAATCCGCGGCCTTGAATACCTTTATACGCAATTATATTTTCACCACCCCAAGAATCTGAAGCTCAACGCTCTGCTCAATTTCAGCATGAGAAAGAACTATGATTCCTTGTATCGCCCTCTCAACCAGCCGCCTGAAATAAGGCCTTACGGCAGGATTCGTCAGCACAATGGGCTGATATCCCATATTGGTCAGCTTCGTAAGTTCATTGTTGAGCGCGGCCAAGAGCTTCTGCATCGTGTCAGGATCAAGGCTCACATAAGAGCCGCGGTCAGTGCGCTGCACCGCGCCGGCAATGCGATTTTCTATCGCAGGATCAAGAGTGATACATGGTATTACATTATTCTGCAAATTCTGCTGGGTAATCTGACGAGCCATCGAATGACGCACATACTCAGTCAAAATATCCGTGTCCTTCGTTGCCCTCGCGTAGTCAGCCAGCACCTCGAATATAGTGCTCATATCGCGTATGGATATGCGCTCCCTCAGGAGATTTGCAAGCACCTTTTGTATCTCACCGACATTCATGAGATCAGGCACAACCTCATCAACAAGCGAGGAATTGGCCTTCTTGAGATTGTCAACAAGATCCTGTGTCTCCTTGCGTCCAAGAATCTCATCGGCATGCTCTTTGATGACCTCAGTCAAATGAGTTGCCAGCACGGAGACAGCGTCAACGACCGTATAGCCATTCATCTCCGCCTGCTCGCGTTGAGACTCCGTGATCCAAAGCGCCGGAAGACCAAACGCGGGCTCAGTTGTCTCAATACCGGCTACCTCCTCAAAAACCGTTCCCGAGTTCATTGCCAAATAATGGTCGAGCATCAATTCGCCTTTGGCAATCTCAATGCCTTTAAGTTTTATTATATAAGCATTAGGCTTTATCTGGATATTATCACGAATACGAATTGTAGGGACAACAAGCCCAAGCTCCAGCGCGCACTGCCGACGAATCATGACTATTCGCTCAAGCAGGTCTCCGCCCTGCCCCGTATCAACAAGCGGAATCAAACTATAGCCAATCTCAAGCTCCATCGGGTCAACCTGCAAAAGCGAAACAATATTTTCAGGCTTAGTGGCCTCCTGTTTTTTCTTCTCGGCTTTTTCCGCTTCCTCCTCAGACTCCACAGGCTCATTCTCCATTTTCATGAGATTGTAGCCTATGAGCAAGGAAATCGCGGAAAGACATGCAAAGGGTATCCCCGGAAGTCCCGGAACAATAGCCAAGAGTGCCAGAACCCCGCCGACTATGAAAAACACGCGTGAATTTTTGAACAGCTGAGAAACGACATCACTTCCGAGGTTTGTATCCTCGCTCGCAGCGGAACGCGTAACGATAAGACCCGTGGCAGTGGAAATGAGCAGCGCGGGAATCTGCCCCACCAGACCGTCACCGACGGTCATAAGGGTGTAGTTGGTCAGAGCCTGCTCCACGGTGAGCCCTCTCTGAACCATTCCGATTATGAATCCGCCAACTATATTTATGCCAGTGATGACAAGCGACGCTATGGCATCTCCCTTGACGAACTTCGATGCGCCGTCCATGGCGCCATAAAAGTCAGCCTCACGTTGTATCTTTTCGCGGCGAGCCTTTGCCTCGGCATCCGTTATCGTGCCTTGGTTCAAATCAGCATCTATGGACATCTGCTTTCCGGGCATGGCATCGAGAGTGAATCGGGCCGAGACCTCAGCAACGCGCTCGGCGCCTTTCGTGATAACTATAAAGTTAATCGCGACAATAATTAAAAACACAACAAAGCCGACGACGGCATTACCTCCGACAACAAAGTTGCCGAATGCAGTAATGACCTCGCCGGCATAGCCATTGAGCAAAATGAGTCGCGTCGAGGATATATTGAGCGCGAGCCTGAATAAAGTCGTTATCAGAAGCAACGACGGAAAAATAGACAAATCAAGTGCATCGGTATTATAGATTGTGACCATGACGATGACAAGCGCAAAGGTGATGTTGACGCACAAAAGCAAGTCAAGCATCATTGTCGGCAACGGTATAATCATCATAAGGACAATCATTATGATGATTCCGGCAATCAGGACATCACTATATTTTTTTATGAACCCGCCTGACACGCCGGAAACGGCCGCGCTGTTAGTAGCCATAAGCCCCAATAGCTCCTTTTATCCAAATAAAGAAATTCACCAAATACAACTATAATAAATAATTATGCCGCATAATTTCTATGCTTCAACCTGTAGACATACGCCAATACCTCTGCCACAGACTTATAAAGTTCCGGCGGAACCATTTCGCCGATCTCGACAGCCGCATATAGCGCGCGGGCAAGAGGCTTATCCTCGACAATGGCCACTCCCGCCTCACGGGCGACATCCTTTATCCTCTGCGCCACATAATCCTGGCCTTTCGCAATGACCTCCGGGGCCTTCATGCCTTTTTGATATTTGAGAGCCACCGCAAAGTGGGTCGGGTTAGTCACTATGACATCCGCCTTGGGAACCTCCTGCATCATGCGAGCCATTGCCATCTGCCTTTGCTTTTGCTTTATCTTGCCCTTAATCTGAGGATCGCCTTCCTGTTGCTTGAATTCCTCTTTGACCTCGTCCTTGCTCATCTTCAAGCTTTGGAAATGATCCCATTTTTGATAAGCATAATCAAAAACCGATAATACAAAAATGACTCCTATGACCTTGAAAGCGAGTGTCAAAATAATATCGGAAATAAGCGGCAAGCTGGCATTTATGTCCAAGTATAGCAGCTTGGGCATCTGAAGTATTTGATCTTTTAGATAAGAATATATGAAATATCCAATTATAATGATCTTCAAAATGGACTTTAATAACTCGACCAGTGACTTTTTTGAAAAAATCCTTCCGAATCCATTTATTGGATTGAGCCAACTGAACTTCAATTCCAAAGGCTTTGTAGTGAAATTTATTCCAACCTGATATAAACTCACGCTCAATCCAAAAATCATAATTATCAGCAAAATAGGAAACGCTGTCTTGCCAAGAAGTATTATTATGCCGAGAAAAAGGCGCATGACCGTCTCGGTGTCAACAGTAGTGTTCAAATGATTATAGATATAAGTGAAATAGACAGTTATCTCATTATATATGTACCCACCAAACACTTTGAGCGACCAAAATCCAGCCAGCAAGACAAAAGTGCTTGAAAGCTCTTGGCTGCGCGGTATATTGCCCTCGGCGCGCGCATCGCTTTGACGCTTTGCAGTTGGGTCCTCAGTTTTCTCTCCCGCAAAAAGCTGAAGATCAAAACGAAATGACTCCGCTCCCAAACGGCAACGCTCATCAAAGGTTTCTGAGGATAATCGAAATATTCCCATACATCCCATTAAACACCACATCCAAAAACAGAACGTAAAAGGCCAGCACAACTCCCAGCACAAATAACCCTATCATCAAATGCATGGGGACACCAACCACGAAAATATTTAGCTGCGGCATCGTCCTCGCCAACATGCCTAAAGCAACATTTGTCATGAAAATTGCGAATGTCACTGGAAGAGCAATTTGCAATCCTGTCGTGAAAATCCCCGTAGTAAATCTGGCAATTATCCCCACGATTTCCACGCCAGGCGAAAGCGAAAGAAGCGGAATGGACTCAAAGCTCCCGACAAGAGCGGCAATAAGCATGTGATGCCCGTTTGTCACCAGAAACACAATCAAGCCTAAATTATAAAGAAAACTTCCGATAAGCGGTATTTGCTGACCGGAAGTCGGATCCACGACATTGACAATAGAAAAACCTACCTGCATATCCATTACTTTTCCTGCCATATTTATGACAGCAAAGGATATATAGGCCACGAAGCCAATGAGCCAGCCAATAAAAAGCTCTTTGAGGACGACAAATGCAAACGCGATGACAGTAGGCGGCGCCTCAATGACAATGCGTGAGTCAACCACGGGAAAAACGACCAATGTAATGGCAAAGGCCGTGGCCGCTCTGAAATTAATCGGAATATTGATGCTGCCAAAAAAAGGCGACATCATAAAAAGACCTGATATTCTCGTCAAAGTGAGAAGGAAAACAGCCGCATGATTTTGAAGTAATTCAAATAAATCCATATCTCAGCCTCGTCATCCAATATACAGCGGCAAATTAACGAGAATGTTCATAACATATTCCACCATGATGCGAAGCATCCATGGCCCGAAAATCAGAATAGCGACAAACACTGCAATTATTTTAGGAATAAATGCCAGAGTTTGCTCCTGTATGGATGTTGTCGCCTGAAAAACGCTTACACAGAGACCGACCAAAAGCCCCAATCCAAGCATCGGCGCGGCAACGAGAAGCACCGTCATCAGTGCCTGCTGCCCCAGCTGGACAACGACGTCACCCGACATCCTCCCATCCCCTTATTATTTGAAGCTTTCAACCAAAGCCTTTATCAATAAATGCCATCCGTCCACCATCACGAAAAGGAGAATCTTGAACGGCAATGAAATCATGACAGGCGGGAGCATCATCATTCCCATGCCCATCAACGTGCTCGCCACTATCATATCGATGACAATGAATGGTATGTATATCATAAACCCCAGCTGAAAAGCTGTTTTGAGTTCACTTATAACATAAGCCGGAATCAATGTGAACGTCGATACATCGTCCTGAGTATTTGGCCGCTCGGCATCCGACAAATTGACAAAAAGCGCAAGATCCGCCTCACGCGTCTGCTTGAACATGTATTCCCTTATAGGTTCCAGCGTGTTCTTGATAGCCTCCTCCTGAGTTATGCGGCCTTCAAGATATGGCTGAATCCCGTTGTCATTCGCCGCGCTCCAATAAGGAGACATTATGTAAAATGTCAGAAAGAGAGCCAAGCCGATGACCACCTGATTCGGCGGCACATTCTGCGTGGACATCGCGTTGCGCAAAAAACCGATAACAACAACAATCCGCACAAACGCTGTCGTCATTATGACAATGGACGGAGCAAGGGATAAAATCGTCAGCGCGCCTAAAAGCTGAAGCGTGGCAGAAACATCCTGAGGCCCGTTTGCTGTACCGACATTGATATTGAGGTCAGGAATTATCGGCGCAGCATAAGAAACATGAACGCCACATAAAAAAGAAAGCAGGGCTCCCAAAAACACGAGAGTCCGCCATTTATCACGCAATTCCCCACAACCCCTTCTCATTGATTACCTTTCTCGCCCTTAAAAAGCGATGGTATTCTTCTTGCAAGCGCCTCAAGCGAGCCAATCTGTGAGGAAAGAATTGCACCCGTGCTGCCAAGGTTTGATGTCGAACGACTTTTTAGTCTCTCAATTTCAGCCGCATCCGTGACCTCTGAAAGGAGCGTTATCTGATGATCAGTCACGCCAAGCATGAAGACATGCTCCCCCAGCTCAATAATGCATACCGAACGATTCGGCCCCAGTGGGACATGCGAAAGCACACGGCCGCCTTCCCCACCCGAGATTTGAGCAAAACGACCGCTCAAAAAACGAGATACGAAATATGCCATCACAACAACAAAAGCAAAGACCGCCAAAAGACTCAGAAGATACGCGAGCGTCGACCACCACGACATAGCAGAGGGCCGAGGGTCAACCTCAGAATATCCCGACAAATATCCACCGCCGCCTGCCTCGCTATCTGCGCCGGCAGCCATGGCTACATCAAAGGAGCAGACAATGACCACGAAACTCAAAAGCATAAGCAAAGCGAAAAAATATTTTTTAAAAAAAGTCTTTACGTCCATCAACACAATATAGCAAAAAGCAAAACAAATATCAGCCTACAGCCTTTCGCACGGCCTCCAAAACGCGGTCAGCCTGAAACGGCTTGACTATGAAGTCACGCGCTCCCGCCTGGATAGCCTCAATGACCATCGCCTGCTGACCCATGGCACTGCACATTACAATTTTTGCATTCGGGTCAATTTTCTTGATTTCCTTGACCGCGCTTATGCCATCCATCTCAGGCATAGTTATATCCATTGTCGTGAGGTCAGGCTTAAGCTCCTGATATTTCTCAACGGCTTTCATTCCGTTCTCCGCCTCGCCTACTACCTCATATCCATTTTTTGAAAGGATATCCTTGACCATCATTCTCATAAATGCTGCATCATCAACGACTAATACTCGTACTGCCATGTTTCATCTCTCCTCATTGTCTAAGTTTGGCAAAAATAGATTATATTTTTTCTTGCTAAACGACTAGCATTATTATAACGCAACTATTCATATTTCCGCAAGGAAACATTCAAAATTGCTTTTCGACAGGTTAAATCACGCCATATTAAAATCACACTGCATAAAACAAAGCATGTATATTTATTGCGATAGTCTTTGCGCTCTTTCCTCGGGACTTACAATATCCGTTATGCGGACACCAAAATTCTCATCAATAACGACAACCTCGCCTTTCGCAAGAAGCTTGCCATTCACATTGATGTCCACCGGCTCGCCAGCCAACTTATCAAGCTCGACTATTGAGCCATTTGCAAGTTCCAAGACTTCCTTGATTGACTTTTTAGTTCTGCCCAACTCGACAGAAACCTGAAGCGGCACATCAAGTATAAGCCCAATATTTGCATCATTGACTTGAACAGGCCCCGTGGCAAGCGGAGCAAATTGAGCAGGCGCGACAGGAACTCCAGCCGCCACTCTCGCCTGGCCATAGGTCTGCATTGGCGGTGCGTAACCTTGCGGCGGCGCGGCATAAGCCTCCTGCGGCGGATAAGCCGCAGGCGGCGGAGGTGGAGGCGGAGCCTGTGGAGCCGGCGCCGCGGGCGGCGGAGTTGGAACTTGCGCCGCAGGTGGAGGCGGAGGCGGAGGAGCCGGAGCAGGAGGCGCAGGAGTAACTTCCTCCTCCTGACTGCTGTTCATGAGACTGTCAACCATCTCAGTCGCAATCTTGATAGGAAGTATTTGCATAATCTCGCTGTCAATTAGGCCATCTACTTCCATTCTAAATGAAATCTTGACAACAGCCTCATCATTGTCAACTATCTCAGTGACAGGCTCCGGCGTGCCCAAATCAACAAGGCTGACCTTCGGTGGCGATATATCAATCTTTTTGTTGAACATAGTGGAGAGCGATGTTGAGACAGCCCCCATCATTTGGTTCATTGCCTCTCCGACCGCGCTCATATGGATTTCATTAAGATCAGTCGGTGGATTTGTGCCATCGCCGCCCATCATCAAGTCAGCGATAATGCATGCGTCACCAGCCTGAATCGCAAGAATATTATTTCCGTCGATTCCAACAGTATAGCCGACCTCAACAAAAAGATACGGCATAGGATAATTGGCTCTTATATGAGCCATAGTGTCAATGGACACCATAGGAGTCGTGATTGAAACCTTGTGCCCCAGCAAAACGGAAAGCGTCGTTGCCGCGCTGCCCATGGAAATATTGCCTATCTCCCCAAGGGCATCTTTTTGCATATCGCTGAGTATATTATCAGCGTCGGGCACAGCGGAACTCATGTCATCAGCCGCAGGAGCAGCCGACGCATCGACCGCCGACGCATCGTCAGCAGGCGCTTCCGCAGCCGGTGCCTCCGCAGCCGGTGCATCGCCCGCTGCGGGTATTCCGCCGCCATTTAGGAGGGCATCAATCTCCTCTTGCGAAATTGTATCACTCATCTGATTCTTCATCTCCCTCTGGAGCCACTCGCGTTATCTGAATGGCGGCTTTTTTTCCAAACGTGCCCGGTCTGCAAAAAAATTTTCTCTTTTTACCTATTAAAACCGGAAGCTCATCCTTGACCTTTGTATCAAGCTGCAGAACATCCCCGAAGCCAAGCGTCAAGAACTCGCGAATTGATATTTCGATTTTCCCCATCTCGACAATAAGAGGAACCCTGGTCCTCGCGATTTTTCTCTCAAGCGTCGCAACCTGCTCGGGCGTCTGCTCCTTATTAACACTGGAAGCAACCCAAAACGTCGTTGTGAGTTTAGACATTATTGGCTCAAGCACAAGATAAGGTATACATATATTCATGAATCCTTCGACTTCGCCAATTTGAATTTTCAGCGTAATAATAACGACCATGTCGCTCGGCGGAACAATCTGGACGAAAGCCGGATTCGATTCCATTACCTCAAGCCGCGGCCTCATCTGAACGACATTTTCCCAAGCTTCTTTAAAATTATCAATCGCCTTTGAAAATGTTCTGCGTATAACCGCCTCTTCAATCTCCGTGAGTGTCCTTGGCTTGACAGTGTTGGCGCCGGTACCTCCGAAAACACGGTCAATGATTGAAAACGCGATGCTCGTGTTCAGCTCCATTATAATATTGCCCTTAAGGGGCGGCACCGCGAGAACCCCTATGACGCTAGGATTCGCCAGCGACTGTATAAACTCCTGATAGGTTAACTGCTCCACGGAGGCCACATCGATATCTACCAGGCTGCGAAGATTGGTGGAAAGATAAGTATTGAGCATACGTCCAAAATTTTCATGGAGCATCTGCAATGTCCTAATCTGATCCTTTGAAAATTTATCCGGCCGCTTGAAGTCATAAACCTTTATTTTCTTCTGCTCTTCCTCGGCCTTCATTTCGTTGGCATCCACATCGCCCGACGACAAGGCTGAAAGCAGCTTATCTATTTCTGACTGGGAAAGTACGTCATCAGCCAATCTTCACCCTCCTCCCCCTTTGATATTGTATCCCTTAGTCATTGCAGGATAAAGCTGGTGATGTAAACGTTATATACTGAGCCCTCTCCCAGCTCACGATTGACCTCTGTTTTGAGCTTGTCCTTTAACTCTTCCTGCTTCATCGCATCAAAGCCCTCCAAAGGCTCCGATCGCAAAATTTGCAGGACAGTATCAAGCATTCTCGTCTCGGCAACGGCATTCATAACGCCCTCGACCATTATATCCTTTTTGCCGGGATTCATCTCAAAAACGATGCCTATCTTCAGAAAATGCTGATTCTTTATGCCGCCCACATTAACCAAGAGACCCTCTTTGGCATCTCCCAGCTTGACAAAAACACCGGGGTCATGATATTTCGAATATGCGGCCTCCCCGCCCCCGGCGGCCTGCTGCGAGCTCACAAGCTGCGAGGTCACGAAATATGCAATGCCGCCCGCAAGCAGCAAGCCGACTAAAACAAGAACACCGGCCACAATGAACATCATAGGAATTTTTTTCTTCTTAGGAGCCTCTTCCTCTGTTCCTTCAGCTGCCTCGTCTTTTTTTGCATCGTCAGCCGGCTTTTTCTCGTCAGCCATTCAAATCACTCCTCCACACATTTTCATTTAATAAATTATTATTTCATATTAAAGCGGCTATGTAAATCATCAGCCACATTATAATCTGCCTCAAAAAACAAATATAATTTTAATATTTGTGAAGAGCCCGCCTGTACGCCATAACCCGTCGAACCACTTCATCCATGGGCTCATCGACAATCAATTTTTTTCCATTTATCAAAGTGACAACTGTATCCGGGGTTTCTTCAATCGTCTCTATTATTTCGGCATTGAGTATAAAAATTCCTTTTTTGTTGACTTCTGAATTAAATTTTGTCAGTTTGATCATATTCGCATGCTCCCAATCATTAAATTATGACAGGCAAGGGAAGGAGAAGCCCTTCCCCTCCTGCCTAAAAACCAAATCACATATCATCTGCCTAATTAAACTGACCTTGCAGCGGGGCGCATCAGTCACTCAGTGCCCCGAGGCCTCCTTTTTTAGGTCCAGCCTCTCAAAGAATAGCTGCGCTATCAATGTTCGTGAAAATATTTTCTTTTGTGCTTTCCCCGTCCATGGCCGTAATGACTGTCCTGTTCGGCACGCTGACTATGAGAGCAACGTCATTCATGTAAATGAGCGACTCCCGCGCACCCTTTTCTGCCATCTTCTCAACTGTGCTATCGAGCTTTAAAAGATCCTGCTCACTGAAATCAAGTTGCCTGTCTTCCAGTCTCTTGAGCGCATGCTGCGAAAAACTCACCTTTTTTTCTGCCTCCGACAAGGCATCGGCAAAATTTTCACCGGAAGATGCTCTTTGTGTTTTTAAATTTTGATTGTCAGATTGCTTGCCGATAGGGAGTATTGGCTGAGATGACCAGTAAATTCTTGAATCAGTCATTTCCTAATCCTCCTTGAAATCATGATGCAGCAACTTCGCCAATACGCGTTATCTCTCCTATAGCTACCTGCATCGTCTTGCCGTTAACCGCCGCTATGACTGTTGGCGTGCCATCAGTTATGCTGACGCCGGTGACTTTGCCTTCATAAGTCTGGCTGTTGGTGACTGCGTTGCCTTTTGCATCAAGTATTGCCTTTCCGTTTTCATCCGTCTTGGCTGTCTCCGTCGTCCATTGAATGTCCTGCCCTATCATGCTGCTAAGCTGACCGACAAGCACCGATGTATCAATATTCGATACCAGTTTGGAGACATCAGCCACTGACTCATAGACATTAGTCATTTGCTCCAAAGCCGAGAATTGGGCAAGCTGCGCGACGTACTCACTGTTATCCTGAGGATCTAGAGGATCCTGATATTGCATTTGCGTGACCAAAAGCTGCAAAAAAGCGTCTTTATCAAGCGCGCTATTGTTATTTGTCGATTTCGCATTCTGCGATGCGGCATATTCAGCTGCATTATATGTCACGCCATTAACCGTGATAGTATTAAGAGACGTGCTGTCTGACATAGACTTTATCCTCCTTTTAGTTTTTATACTCTGTAATCAACGCCATCATCATTTCCAGCACTCGGCATCGCCGAGGCTTCTCCCGTTGCCGCGTCAGTTATCGGCGCAACGGAGAGCGCATCATTGTCATCGTCAAACGCCCTGCGCAGCATCTCGCGAGTGCGAGCTTCCTGCTGCTGCTCAAACCTCTGCTGGCCGCCACCGCTCGCGTTGCTCTGAGCAAAGAAATCACCGCTCAAATCAGATGAAACATTGACATTATCCACCTTTATGCCATTCGCTTCAAGCTGATTCTTTAGTTGAACCATTGAGTTCTCAATCAGGCCACGCACAGTCGGATTGTCAGTATGGAATGACGCATTGACAGCACCCTCGGCCGTAACAGCAATACGCAATGTGAGATTGCCTAGATGCTCCGGCTTCAAATTGATAACCATCTCGGTGCTTTCACTTGAGCGAATCAGACGTGCCTGCTCCACAATCTGCTCCATGACCTGATAAGGATCTCTCGCGCCCCCTTGCGCTGCAGTTGCCTGAGCTTCTCGTCCTGCCCCCGCGACATTATTCATGCTCTGAATAAAACCAAATCCATTACCCAGTTGGCCCGCATCCTGAACTTGCGGCTGGGCATTTTGACCTGTCGCTTGAACGACATCAAATGCCGCATTCTCGGGAAGCTGATTCCCTTGCTTGAGAACATCACCATCGCTCTGTGTGGTCGAGGCGGACAAATCAGCCATGCCTTTTTGAGCCTCTTGCTGAAGCATGTCGGAAAGATTCTGCCCGGCATTGCTGTCAGCATGCGGCATCGAAATCGTATTCTCAACCGTCAGATTGAGTCCACGCATAAAATTTACGCTTGCCGCATCATCTTTCGGTCTGAAAGTGTTCACGGTGCTTTCATCTTTTAAAGACAAATTATCAATATTTTTGACCGAACTTGATAATGCCGTCTGATTAGCAGCCATTGCAACGACCTGATTATCAGCAACCTCCAAAATCTGAGCAACATTCCTAGCAGCGCCGACATTTTGCTTACCGAGAGCATCAGGATTCAGATGCCCGGCATCGTTCAACGCCAAAGCGTCCAAAGCGCCGCCATCAACAGGCGAATTAACTGAAACTTCGTCGGCTGTCAAATCATTTATGACATTTTCTACTGCCTGTGATGTCATATTTGATATTGGCTGCAAATCATCGCTTGCATTGACTGCCTCAAAGTTAGTAAGGGTAACAGTGGAGCTGTTCCCGGACAGCATATCCATGAGCTGCTGATTCTGCACGGCCTGCGCTGTTTTCTCAACATCCTGCGGAATGAGAGCCTCAAGCGAGGCGCTTGACATGGCATCAGTCCCATCAAGTCCGGTATCAGCAATATTAACCGACGTTTGATTTTCAATTTCAAAATCAACATTGCCGGCTGATACTTCCTCTGCCTGACTTGTACCGACAGCCATTGTCATCAGCATTGCATTCAGCACTGTCGCGCTTTTTTCGGAAACTGCATCATCAGCCACATCGCCTTTTTCATTATTGGCTGAATTTTTCGCTTCCTTGCTATTATTATCTTTTGCACCCTTTACATCCTTGTTTTTATTCACATCATCCGAAGCATTATCGACGACATCACTTTCAGCCGCTTTTCGGTCAGAATCGGCTGCCTTCTCCGTGTCATTCGACTTTCCCTCTTTGACGCCATTTGGCTTTTTCGCATTGGCATCCTTCTCAACATTTTTGCCATTATCCAAATCAGACGGCTTATCCTTAGATGTGCTCTTGGGCTCACGGCTCTCCGCTCTGCGCGCCTCGGCATTTTTTTCAATGCGAGTATTCTGAGCTTTATCAAGTGCGCTGTCGAAAGTGTCATTCATCTTGGAATCAACATTTGACGAATAGTTTACCTTTCGATTCATCGCCTTTAGCTTAGAACTTGCACTGGAAGCCCCCGCCTTGGGTGAAACAGTCTGATTTGGCGTCATGACATTTCCTGCTTTCATGTTTTTTCCTCCTTTCTTAATCAAATTAAATTCATTTATTGATTAGAGACGCCAGCCTCGCCTGTAGCCGACTCGATAGGCTGCATATTCGAATCACCCAGAGATGTCATCTCAGAAGTTACTCCCGCATACATCGCCCTGGTGATTCTGGCTGAACGGCTCGGATCAAACTTTGATAGTATCTGTGCCGATTGCCCTTCTTCCATCTTCTGAAGTATTGCAATCACAATATCATCATTTACTTCCTCAAGGATAAGTGCCGCATCGGCAGGCTTCATCTGGCTATATAGGCGGGCAAGCTTTGACACTCGCTTTTTTTCAGCCGCCTCAAGCGCCTTGCGTTGCTTTTCAATTTCATCTTTAGTCAGTTTTTTCGGCTCATCCTCTTGTGCTTTTTTTTCTTGTCCGGCACCTGATTGTACTTTATCATCTTTACTGTCTTGCTTTTTATCCTTATCCGACGATGCGGCATTATTCGACGAGCCATCCCCAACCGGCTGCTGATCCTCGCCGCCGGACATAGTATCCGTCACACTGTCTACGGCAGACGTCGCTGCATCGCCAAAATACTGGCTTATGCTGGGCATCTCCCTGATTTTTTCATTAATAGCGTGAACATCGAATATTCTTAGATATATGCCAACGAAGAAACCTACCAGCACCAAAAACGCCAAAACAGCAAGAGCACCTAACGCTTTTACTATTTTGCTCATAAAAGATGTCGATTGCTTCTCGCCCTGCGACATATCCTGTTCATTTGTCTCATCAATCACAGCGTCAGCAGCTGCCGCATCTGATGGCATGAAATCACCTTTTCAAAATCATCTGTACAAATCCAAGACCGAATCGACATAATCCTGAGTCTCGCCATATGGAGGCACACCGCCATAATCACGTACAGCCTGAGGGCCTGCATTATAAGCGGCTATGGCCTTTCTCAAATCCCCGCCGAACGCATCAAGCATCTGTCTTATATAATGCGCCCCGCCTTCAATATTTTGCTCGGCATCATATGGATTAACACCAAGCGCGTCAGCCGTATTTGGCATTAGCTGCATTACCCCGACCGCGCCTGCTCCTGAAACCGCATCTTGATTAAAGCCAGATTCCACTTCAGCGACAGCCGCTACAAGCCTTGGATCAAGGTTATACTGCTGCGCCGCGCTGTTTATCGCATCAGCATAAACGCTGTCTCGCGACGCGCCGCTTGGCTGGCTCTGTCCAGCAGGACTCCCATAGCTTGCATTTGCATCAAACGGAACACGCGAGGAATTTATATTCGGCATCGTCATCCGCGCTGTCCTGGCATAATCAGGGAAAGCATTTGTCTGCACCTTATTATTATCATTGATTCCATTGGAATGAGACGCTGCCGACTGCGCACTATTTGACGCGCCCTGCGCGTCACTGCTGCCCCGTGAATTCTTGGGGGATGAAGTCCTGCCATTTTTAGCCTTCAGTTCGCTATCCAGCATTGATTGGAAACTCGCGTCACCGCCTGCTCGCCTTTTCATTCCAACCATGTATTCAATGTCTTCTATTCGATTTATAACATTATTTATTGACGAAAAGTCCATCATGCTTTTTGCTCCTTCCGTCTTCGTCTCATATGAAGCTGCAGTCCAATCTCGTCAAGCATCTTGCTCTCCTCAAAAAGAATTTCATCTTTATATTCCTGCAGTCTTTTTTCTTTAAGCTGTTCTATGCTCTTCAGTCGGCTCATTATCTTCAAAAGCTCATTAAGCCGCTTTTGCTTCTGCGCCTTACATTCCATAATTGTCTGTTGCTGCTGCTCAATTTGGCGCCTTTTGAAATCAAAGAAGCTGTTGTATGTCATCAGCACACCGACCGTGACACGCTTGCCATTTTCGATAAGCACATCATAATCGCGCTGCCCTTTTTGCATCTCATGCAACAGCTCTGTCAAGCGCAACTTTGCCTCCTCCAGCAAGCGCGAGGCATCAGCGAACCGTCTTTCTGCCTCATCCTTTTTTCGGCGGGTAACTTCAAGATATTTTTCCAGCTTGAAGCGAAATTTTTTCATTATTTCTCCCGCCCATCATGACATCAAATGCTCTCCAGCTGCTTTTCCATCTCTTCAAAGGTCGTCTTTTCAAAGACTCCCTGACATAAGAAACCATTTATAGCATCAATCTTTGCGATTGCCTCATCAATTTTTTTGCTGGAGCCTTTTACATACGCGCCAATGTGAATTAAATCCTCCGCCTCACGATAAGTGGCAAGCAGCGCCCTAAGATTTCTCGCGGCGTTCATGTGCTTATCATCAACCACATCAGTCATTACGCGGCTGACACTAGCCAAAATATCAATAGCGGGAAAATGATTCTGAGCGGCAATCGCACGCGAAAGAACAATATGGCCATCCAAAATGCTGCGCACCGCGTCCGCTATCGGCTCATTCATATCATCGCCGTCGACGAGAACCGTATATATACCGGTGATTGAGCCTTTCGCGCTTGTCCCGGCTCTTTCAAGCAGGCGCGGCAAGAGCGCGAACACCGAAGGAGTATACCCCCTCGTCGCCGGAGGCTCCCCGATAGTGAGCCCGACCTCCCTTTGAGCCATCGCAAATCGGGTGACAGAATCCATCATCAGCACCACTTTCCGACCCTGGTCACGAAAATATTCCGCAATCGCAGTGGCCGTCATTGCGCCTTTGATGCGTACCAATGCGGGCTTGTCCGAGGTCGCTACCACAACCACCGAGCGTTTGAGGCCCTCCTCTCCGAGATCTCGCTCGATGAAGTCCCTTACCTCGCGTCCACGCTCTCCGACAAGAGATATAACGCTGATGTCAGCTTCCGTGTTTCTTGCAATCATTGAGAGCAGCGTCGATTTTCCAACGCCCGAGCCAGCCATGATTCCAATTCGTTGACCCGAGCCAAGCGTCATGAGTCCATCAATCGGCCTGACTCCGACAAAAAGCGAATCGTGAATACGCGGGCGCTGAAGCGGATCAGGCGGCAATGCCTGAAGGGGATACTCTACCTTGCTGAGTATTGGCCCCTTGCCGTCCATTGGGTTTCCCAATCCATCGAGAACGCGCCCCAAAAGCTGCGGCCCCACCTTTACCTGAAGTGTCTTTTGCGCTGACACCACCTCGCATCCCGGGCCTATTCCCGTCATCTCACCAATCGGCATGAGCAGCACATGCCCCTCACGAAATCCGACCACCTCGGCGGGTATAGGCTCAACATCAGGCATACGAGATTTTATATAGCAGAGCTCTCCAAGGCTCACATTTGGGCCTTTCGATTCAATGACAAGACCAATGACCTGGGTCACCTTGCCATCCATCTTTATGGGCTCGCTGTTATCAATAGCTTGATTGAATTTCCGAAGATTTATATCAATCATTTCATGACATCCATAAGAGCTTTTTTAATCGTCTCAATCTGGGTTGAAATTCTTGCATCCACATTGCCATTCGGCGTTTCAAGAATTGAGTCGCCTTGTTTCAGATTATCATCCGAATGAACCGTGAGCACCGCGTTCCCTTCCAACAGCCCTTGCAACTCCTGCCTTGCCATGAGAGCCAAATCATAATCGGACGGGGCCACTCTCAAAATCACTTCCGGCTGATCCTTTACCTTTAGCAAGGCCTTTCTTATCACCGGCAATATGACGGTCGGCATATCAATGAAATGCTGAGGCAGTATTTTCTCTACAGCATACATCGCCAGCTTGGCAATCTCGTTTTCAGCATCCAAAACATATTGGTGAGCTTCCTCTTTTGAATCGGCGATTGTCTTCTCCGCCTTTGCATTTGCATCGGCTATGATTTGCTTTTGCTCCTCGCGAATTTCTCGTGCGCCTTGCTCACGCCCCTCTGCCAGTCCTTCCTCATGGCCTTTCTTTCTGGCGTCTTCCCTGATACTGTCCGCCTGCTGATGAGCATCATCCAGTATATTCTGCTTTTCCTGCTTGGCCTCCGATAGCTTTATGCCGCACTCAGCGCGTGTCTGATTTTGCATATCCTCTATGTCACGTTTTTTTGTGACAAGATCGGCCATAATGGCATCGCGGGTCGTTTCAAAATCCGCTGTATCGCGTTCAAGCTTTTTCCTTTGCTTGTCCAGCTCCTCCCGGGCGGCTTCCTTTTCATCTTCAAAGCTCTTTTTCTCGCCTTCAAGCTTATGCCGCTCCATTTCAATCCTTGAAAATTCTTCCTTTTCTTGGAGCTTGATTTCCGCAATTATTTCGGCCTCAAGTTCTTCCCTTGTAAGAGCTTTTGACCTGCCTTTTTTCGATTTCCCGTCAAGGTCCTCAGGCGACGACTCCGGCGCAGGGACTTCCACAATGCGAGGAGCCTCGTCCCAGACCGACGCCTTGATGATCCTAGACAATCATTTCGTCTCCCTTGCCACGAGCAACGACAATCTCGCCCTTGTCCTCCAAATTGCGGATGACATTGACAATCTTCTGCTGCGCTTCCTCGACATCACGAATCTTTACAGGGCCCATGAAGTCGATTTCTTCTTTCAACATGCTTGCCGCGCGTGACGACATATTCTTGAACACTTTTGCCGCGACCTCTTTCGGAGTCGCCTTAAGCGCAAGCGACAAATCTTTTTGATCGACATCGCGCAGGACCATCTGCAACGAGCGATCGTCGAGCATGACAATATCCTCGAAAACGAACATGAGACGCTTGATTTCCTCCGTGAGTTCCGGGTTATCAACTTCAAGGGTCTCAATGATGGTTTTCTCTGTCGTGCGGTCAACACGATTGAGCACTTCGACGATGGCCTTGACACCGCCAGCCGTGGTAAAGTCTTGGGTGACGAGCGACGAGAGTTTCCTCTCCAGCACGCGCTCTACCTCTCTTATGACCTCCGGCGATGTGCGATCCATCATCGCTATGCGTTTTGCGACTTCAGCCTGACGCTCCTGAGAAAGCGATCCAAGAATAGTCGCGGCTTGATCCGGATCAAGATACGCCATGATAAGCGCTATCGTCTGAGGATGCTCATTCTGAATGAAATTGAGCAGCTGCGATGGATCAGTCTTCTTCAGGAAGTCAAAAGGCCTGACCTGAAGGCTGGTAGTGAGGCGATTTATAATGTCGGCCGCCTTTTCCGCGCCGAGCGCTTTCTCAAGAACATCCTGCGCGTACTCAAGACCGCCGGTGGAAAGATAATTCTTCGCCATCGCCATCTGATAGAACTCGCTCATGACTTGCTGCTTTTGCTGCGGCGTCACTTGCTTTTGATTAGCGATCTCAAGAGTTATCTTTTCAATCTCATCATCAGCCATATGCTTAAAAACTTTAGCTGAGAATTCTGGCCCTAGCGTGATGAAAAGAATAGCAGCTTTTTGCTGGTTACTCATTTCCTGTGCAGGTTCATCATACATATCAGGCATTTTTATTCCTCCGAAAGCCAAGTCTTTACAAGCAATGCGACATCAGCTGGTTTTTCATTAATGAGTTTCTCGATGGCCTCACGCTCTTTAACATGACGCTTCTCTTCAGGTGTGAGCTCCTCCGGCCGTTTCTCTTCCTCCGGCTCGATGATTCCAAGAATAGCATTTCTCTTGGCCTCATCTTCACGCGCCATCCTCTCAGCTTCCTCGCGGGCAAGCCTTTCTTCTTCGCGTTTTCTCCGCTCTTCCTCGCGGGCAAGCCTTTCTTCCTCGCGTTTCTTTGCTTCCTCAATCTCGCGAAGTCTCTGCGCCTCGCGCTCTGCCTCCTCAAGCGCCTCCTGCTCAAGCTGCATCTTCCTGCGCCGCATCAGGAACGCGCCCGCTGCAAGCGCAACAATAAAGAGAAGACCTGCAATCTCCATATAGAATATTCTCTCCCTGCGCATGAGCTCAGCCTGCTGCTCGGCAAGCCTCTGGTCAGACTCAGTCGTGGTGAACGGCAGCGGCTCAACAGAAACCGTGTCGCCGCGCTCGGGATTGATTCCCACAGCAGACGACACCGACCTCATGATGCTGTCCTGCTGAGCCCGAGTTATATCCTCATTTACAAGAACAGCGATGTTCACACGGCGAATGGAGCCAGGAGATGCAACAATCTTTGACTTCTCCTCATTAATCTCATAGTTCTGAGTTGATTCCTTTTTCTCATACTGGGCATTGGCGTTGCCTTCCTCTGCCACATATCCGGGGATATTGGCCTGCACTCCAGCAGGGCCGCCGGGATTGTTCGATGTTCCTGTATAGGTCTCGCTCATATCCTGACGGCTACGAATAATGCCTGATTCCTCGACAACCGGCGTAAACACTTGCCTGTCCGTCTGCCTTTGGTCAAAGTCAAGCTCCACATTTACCCTGACAAATGCTCGGCCAGTGCCAAGAGCTTGATCGAGAAGGGTCTGAACATCCTTCTGCATACGCTCCTGCACCTTGCGGGTCATCTCAAGCTGCGTTATCGTTTGATTGCCAACATTATGCTCCTCATCCTCATCAGGGTCATTTAAAATTTTCCCGGTGTCATCAACGATTGTGATGTTCTCGGGGGTAAGTCCCTGAACACTGTGAGCAGCCAAATTGACGATTCCCTTGATTTCCTTTTTTGTCAGCTTTTTCTCTGGCTTCATGCGCAGCATTATGGACGCTGTCGCGGGTTTCTCATTCTTTTTATAAAGGCTGTCCTCAGGCAAAACGATATGAACCCTCGCCTTGTCTATGGCAGCGACCTGCTCAATGGTTCTGGTCAGCTCGCCCTGAAGCGCCTGAAGATAATTGACCTTGTTTTGAAACTCAGTGACGCCCAGCTTGCTGTCATCGAATATCTCAAATCCCTTATAGCCACGCGGCAATCCCTGCGTCGCCAAATCGAGACGCGTGGAATGTACGTCCTTTGAAGGAACAAGTATCGTCACGCCTTGCTTATTTTCTTGTATCTCATATTGGATTTTCGCTTCATCCAGCTTTGCCGCTACCTCACCAGCATCCTTTGTCTCCATGTTGGTAAAAAGCGGGACGAGATCCGGCTTGCTCCCATAAAAATAGCTTCCGGCAAATATTATCACAAGGACGGCCGCAATCAAGCCAAACAGTAAATATCTTTGGCGTTGCGTCGTCTTTCTCCAAAGCTGCAGATACCGCTCTTTCCAGTCCTCTGCCATTGTCTCAATCCCTTCGGTTCATTTCGGAAACACCGATTTATTCAGCATTCCCTTAGCAAAAGCCACGGACTAGACCTGCATTCTCATTATTTCCTGATAAGCAGATACCGCACGATTGCGAACCTGAAGGGTAAGCCTCAAGGCAAGATCCGCCTTCTGCGAGGCAATAACAACATCCGATATGTCCTCAACCTCTCCCGCCGCGAGAGCAGCATTCATAATCTCGGACTCCTTCTGAAGCCGGTTTGTCTTTGAAAGAGCATCCACCATGTACTCGCCAAACGTCTTGACCACAGGCTCCGGCTGTGTCTCCCCCAAATGGCTGGTAGCGCTCATACGCACCTGCCTTACCGGCGTCATCATCAAAGGCTCCATTTCCATTATAATGTCACCCCATTATACACGAATATATGAAAATCCTAATAAACAAAACATCAGCTTCCGCTGCCCATCTTCAGTGCAGATTGCGCCATTGACTTTGCCGCCTGAATCGTCGTCGCATTGGCCTCATATCCGCGCGATGCCGTTATCATGTCCACCATCTCAGCGACAGGATTGACATTCGGTCTTTCGACATATCCCTGCTCATTCGCATCCGGATTTCCGGGATCATAAACCAATGGGCCGGGAGTCCTGTCCTCTTGAATTCTCAAAGCGCGCACTCCATTCCCCTGGCCGCGGTTACGATTATATCCTTGCTTTCTTCTTATAGCCGTATCAAGATATCCCAAAAATCCGCCCTTCTCGTTCAACTCGCGCGGCTGAAAGACCACATAGCGGCGATGATATGCCCCGCCCTCAGCTGTGCGGGTCGTGTTGGCATTCGCCAAATTATTCGAGATGACATCCATGCGCAGGCGTTCAGCCGTGAGGCCTGACGCCGCCGTGTCAATGCTGCCGAACATGCTCATATCATTATCCCCTTAAAAAGTAATAAAAACACGATTCCCTTATTGCCCGCTGTCCGTAATAATGGAGCGCAGCTTCGATATATAATCGCCAAGCTGATTCGTCATCGCATTATAATAAATCTGATTTTTGGCAATGGTAGCCATTTCCATGTCAATGTCAACATTGTTGTGGTCAACGCGCATCGTTGTCGTCTTGTCCATCTCGACCTCAGGCTCCGCGCGAAACTTCAAATGACCAACAGGAAGGTGCTTGTCATGAGTGCGAACCAGCGGCAAAGTATTGCCTTCCTCAGGGAAAAGCTCCTTCGCGAGCAATTCCTCGAAGTTCACCTGACTGCGCTTGTAACGTGGCGTATTGATATTCGCTATGTTCTGCGCTATTACCTCTTGGCGCATATTGGCTGCCTCTATGCCACGCCCCAGATAATCAAAATTAGGCGAATTCAGTATTTGGTTAAGCATCCTATCACCCCAACCCAAAATAAGTAAAATCGCAATCCGTCTACTAATTAAATCCATTCATAATAATTCAACATAAAACCGTAAAATCCTTTTTTCTCAATGTATAAAAACATTTTTCCGATTAGCAACTGTGCGCAAATAATCACTTCATCTGCATGTCCGAATCCGCCAAGGCTAATTCATCCGCGCATAATGCAGCAATTATTTTCGCACACTTACTTAATTGCAATCGTATTTATTTTACCATTTTTTCAATGTTAGTGAACGTCATTTTTTATTTTTTTTCAATATATTTGCATAAATAGATAATTTATCCTAGTTTTTATCATAAAATATATTTCAAATAGACCAACATAAAAAAATGGCAAACTGATCATCAACAAATCCGTTTGCCATTTGAATACTGCTTATTCCTGTTTTCCAACAATCTGCTCTTTCATTTTATTCTTTTTTAATTCCTCAAGAAGATGGTCGTTTAATACTTTTATCTTTGTCCCCTTCATTCCGAGCGACTTTGACTCTATCAATCCGGCCGACTCAAATTTCCTGAGCGCGTTGACAATGACAGAACGAGTAATGTGGAGGTCATCGGCAACTTTCGATGCAACCAGTTCTTTTATCTTCAGCTTATCAGGATTTTTTATGTCCTTTTTCAATAATCTATTTTTTTCCTCTGCCTCCTCGAGCTTGTTTTCCTTTTTCAGCCTGTCAATCTCTTCTTCCCTCTTAAGTATTTCTTTCCTTCGCCTCTCGTTTTCTTTCGGGATCTTCTCCATCTCATCAAAAATTGCGATTGCAGCAGCTATCTCAGAATAAGAAAGCGTCGAGAGCGCTATCTGCACCGTCGCCTTGTCACGCGCCTCAATTTCAATCTTCTGCGTGTTATCGCGAAGCATCTCCATTCCGACAACCGTCGCGCCATACT
Source organism: Schwartzia sp. (in: firmicutes) (assembly GCA_017458745.1). Lineage (GTDB taxonomy): Bacteria > Bacillota > Negativicutes > Selenomonadales > Selenomonadaceae > RUG024. The sequence continues at coordinate 24,562 of JAFTAB010000151.1, forward strand.
CGGCGAGCAGGAGGTCGTCATCTGTAAATTCATCGCCATATTTCGCAAGAATCAAAGTGCCGATGCGCTCGCCCACGCCGTAAATGGGGACAACGGTAGTATTCTTGCCGTTGAACTTGCACATTGTTTCATCTGACGAAAACGCGCACATACCGGTTTTCGTGCGAAGATTAGGCGACGTCTCGTCAATCTTCAGCAGCCATTTGACATAATTTCTCGGAAACTCGCCATGATTTATTACCTTGTCAACCATCATGTCACATTCAAAATCATCGACGAACGCGTATCCAAAGACTTTACCCTGCTTGTTTGTGATATAGACGTTGGCGTCAATCACATTGCAGAGAACCCTGGATATGCTGTCATACTCGACATTCTCCGACCTCTGCAGCAGCCTGTTGATTTTGCGCGCGCGCTCCAGCAAAGAAGACATCAGACATCCACCCCTTTTGACAAGCGAATTTTTTGACTAATTTAATAATTCTCAAAACAATTATATTTTATCATATTTTATCAAGTTATCACGAAAAACTTGAAATTGTATGAAAATTTACTCGAATTTATCTTTCGCCCGTTGGCATCGAATAAAAAAAGCACCGTTAAAATCCGGTGCTTAAAAAAATCCGTATGAAAAATTATTCCAATCACAAAATGAAATGAGAGAGGTCACGGTTGATTGTTATCTCGGACAGCTTTTCATCTACATATGACGCATCAATGACAACATCCTTGTTCTCCATGTCGGGGGCATCAAACGAGACTTCCTCCAAAAGCTTTTCAAGGAGCGTGTGAAGTCTCCTCGCTCCGATGTTCTCTGTTTGAGCATTGACATCAAATGCCATCTGCGCCAAACGCTCTATCGCGTCATCTTTGAACGAAAGCGTCAATCCCTCCGTCGCGAGCAACGCCTCATATTGCTTTATGAGCGCGTTCTTCGGCTCAGTGAGTATGCGCTGGAAATCTTCTTTCTTCAGCGCAGTCAGCTCCACTCGGATTGGGAAGCGTCCCTGCAGCTCGGGTATCAGGTCTGACGGCTTCGCGACGTGAAAAGCCCCCGCCGCGATAAAAAGCACATGGTCGGTCTTGAGCGGCCCATACTTTGTCATCACAGTCGAGCCCTCGACTATAGGCAAAATATCACGCTGCACGCCCTCGCGTGATACATCCGGGCCTGATCCTCCATTACCTTTCGCCGCCACCTTGTCTATCTCATCCAAAAAGACAATGCCGCTTCTCTCGGCAACCTGTATCGCCTCGGACGCGACCTCATCCATATCGACCAGCTTCAGTGACTCCTCCTGGGTGAAAATCTTTCGCGCCTCTTTGACAGTGACTTTGCGTTTACGATGTTTTTTTGGCACAAGCGAACCAATCATATCCTGTATGTTGTCGCTCATGCTCTCCAGTCCCGAGCCGGCGAACATGCCAACCATCGGGTGACCGTTATCCTCCACGTCAATCTCTATCAGCTCGTTCTCCAGCTCACCGGCATCAAGCCGCTTCTTGCACCATTCACGCCCCGCCTTGTACTTAGGCTCTCCGTCCTCGCTCTTTTCTTCCTCTGTATCGTCAGCCGTGCCAAAAAGGCGCCCGAGGGGGCTCGACGATTTCTTTGGCTCCGGAACAAAAACATCGAGTATGCGCTCCTCGGCAAGCCCTTCAGCCTTTTCCTTGACCTCGGAAAGTCTTTGCTGCTTTACCATTCGCACGGCAGTCTCCGCAAGGTCGCGAACAATGGAGTCAACATCGCGCCCGACGTAGCCAACCTCTGTGAATTTAGTGGCCTCCACCTTTACGAAAGGAGCCTTCACGAGGCGGGCAAGTCTTCTTGCGATCTCAGTCTTGCCGACACCGGTCGAGCCAATCATCAAAATATTTTTGGGAATGACCTCATCTCGCATGGACTCATCGAGCTGACGGCTGCGCCAGCGATTGCGCAGCGCGATTGCCACAGCCCTTTTCGCCTTTTCCTGACCCACAATATATTTATCCAGCTCCGCCACTATCTCTCGCGGCGTATTTTCCTTGCCAATCTCATCAATCGCCGGCCTGTGCCCCTCATTTTTATTTTTTTCAATGTTTTCCATTTCGTTCAAATCAGTACCTCCCAATTAACCAATTCATGCTAATCTCAGTTCGGTCAAAATTTATTTAAAATTTTGGTCGAAGATTAATATCAGTCCACTAGTCAAGTTCCTCGGCCACAATATTGTGATTAGTGTAAACGCATATATCGGCCGCAATATTGAGTGCCTCTCTTGCGAGAGAGAGCGCATCCATGTCGGTGGCATGTCTTACCATGGCGCGGGCAGCCGCAAGCGCATAAAACCCTCCCGAACCTATAGCGGCCACGTCGCCGTCCGGCTCAATGACCTCACCGTTGCCCGATATGAGCAGGATTTTTTCACTGTCCGCAACCAAAAGCAGTGCCTCCAGTTTCCTCAATACCTTGTCAGTTCGCCACTCCTTTGCAAGCTCAACCGCGGAACGCAGGAGGCTGCCGTTGTACTCCTCCAGCTTCGCCTCGAATTTCTCAAACAATGTGAACGCGTCTGCGACGGATCCGGCGAACCCGGCGAGCACGCTGTCATGGTAAAGTCTGCGTACCTTGCGTGCATTCGCTTTCATTATCGTGTGCTCGCCGAATGTAACTTGACCGTCGCCCGCTATCGCCGTTTTACCCTTATGGCGAATAGCGACTATTGTCGTCGCATGGAATGTAATAGGATTTTCCATCATATCACCTCATATGATTTTTCTGAAATTTGAAATGGAATCAATCGCCCGCTTGGCAAGCGCTTCCTTTTTCAATTTTTTATTTTTTACTCGTTCATTAAGCGGCGGCATAAGCCCAAAATTCACATTCATCGGCTGAAAATCAGTCGGATTGGCAGAGGTTATATAATGGCAGAGCGAACCGTGAGCTGTCTCACTTGGGAACTCCAAAGGCTCATCGCCTTTCGCCAGCCTTGCCGCATTTATTCCGGCCACCAGCCCAGACGCAGCCGACTCCACATATCCCTCAACGCCTGTGATTTGACCTGCAAATAAAATATCAGGCTCAAATCGGAGCTGCATCGTCGGAAGCAACACCATCGGCGAATTGATGAAGGTGTTCCTATGCATGACGCCATATCTGACAAACTCAGCCGCTTCAAGCCCGGGAATCATCCGAAACACGCGTCTTTGCTCCGGCCACGTCAGATGAGTCTGAAATCCGACGATGTTATAAAGTGTTCCCGCGCTGTTATCCTGACGGAGCTGAATCACGGCATACGGTCGCTCCCCGGTATTCGGTTTCTCCAGCCCGACCGGCTTCAGCGGCCCAAACAGTAGAGTGTCTACTCCCCGCTTCGCCATGACTTCGACCGGCATACAGCCCTCAAAGAATTTCTCTTTTTCAAACTCATTTACCTTTGCCATCTCGGCCGTCGTGAGCTCATGCCAAAAAGATTCATACTCTTCCTTCGTCATGGGGCAATTTATGTACGATGCCTCGCCCTTGCCATACCGCGATGCTTTGTATGCCTTGCTCATGTCAATCGAATCATATGACACAATCGGCGCTACAGCATCGTAAAAGTAAAGGCTGTCAAATCCAAATCCGCCGACATGCTTTGATATATCCTCCGCCAAGCTGCCGGATGTCAAAGGGCCTGAAGCAACCACCGTCACGGCATCGTCCTCGACAGGAATTTTTGATATTTCCTCACGCATGACGGTTATATTTTTATGCGATGACACCCGCTCAGTCACCGCGCCGCTGAATTTTTCCCTGTCCACGGCAAGCGCGCCGCCTGCCGGAACCTCGGAGCAGTCGGCTGCCGCCATAATCACAGAATTCAGGAGCCGCATTTCCTCCTTCAGGATTCCCACTGCATTGTCAAGGCTCCTCGCTCTCAGCGAATTGCTGCAAACCAGCTCGGCAAATCCGCCCGTCTTGTGCGCCGGCGTCATAGCCATTGGCCTCATCTCATAAAGCACGACCTCAATGCCGCGCTCGGCTGCCTGCCACGCCGCCTCAGATCCGGCAAGCCCCGCCCCGACGATGATAACTTTTTTCAATTTTTCCAATTCCTTAAACCTTTTTCTTTGATTTACTTGCGGCTTTTGCCGCTTTAACATCAGGAACGCTTTTATCGGCCGCGGCTTTCTTTTCTTTGTCGGCTTTTGCCTTCTCGGCCTTTTCCTTTATGCGAGCCAGTTCCTTATTAATCGGGTGATTCACGCGGGTCTCGCACTTATCATTCGTGCAGTAGAGCAATGCCCTTCCGTTTTTGAAATGATGCTTCATCATGAGACTCCCGCATTTATCGCACGGCTTTTCCTGCGGCGTGTCCCATGTGACGAAATCGCACTCCGGGTAGTTATTGCAGCCATAGAAAGTGAGCCCACGACGCGTGTGTCTCTCCACAATCGAGCCGCCGCACTGTGGGCATTTTGCTCCGGTGTCCCTGAAAAACGGCTTGGTATTCCGACATTCCGGGAATCCCGGGCATGCGAGAAACTTTCCGTACCGCCCCTGCTTTATCACCATCATGCGGCCGCAAAGCTCACATTTCACATCCGATACCTCAACAGGCATCTCGACATGGCCTATTGCCTCGTCTGCCGCCTCAAGAGTCTTCTCAAACGGCATATAAAACTCGCGCAGCAGCTCATTTTTATTCATTTTTCCATCGGCAATCTCATCAAGTTCATTTTCAAGATTGGCCGTGAAACCGACATCGACAATATCCTTGAAATATTTCTCAAGCATTTCGACTACGACAAAGCCAAGCTCCGTGGGACGAAATTGCTTCTCGACCCGCTTCACATATCCCCTTGCGATTATAGTCTCTATTATAGGCGCGTATGTGCTCGGACGGCCAATCTCCTTTTCCTCCAGAGTCTTCACCAGCGACGCCTCATTGTACCTCGGAGGCGGCTCAGTGAAATGCTGCTCGGGAAGTATCGCCGAGATATCCAGCAAGTCTCCCTCGGAAAGCGCGGGAAGCACCACGTCTTTTTCCTTTTTGCTCTCAATCCCGGCATAGACCGCAGTGAATCCGGCAAATTTCATTTCCGAGCCTGACGCACGCAGCTGATATTTTTTGCCTGCCTCAATACTTACAGAAACCGTATCATACACCGCCGGCGTCATCTGCGAGGCAACGAAGCGCTGCCAGATGAGAGTATAAAGCTTCATCTGCTCTGGCGACAAAAACTCTTTCACGGAGTCAGGCGTCCTCTTGACATCGGTCGGTCGTATTGCCTCATGCGCGTCCTGCGCGTTCTTTCCCGCCGCATAAACATTAGGCTTTGACGGCACATACGATGAACCAAATTTATCTTTCAAAAATGCTCTGGTTTCATCCAATGCCATCCCGGATATGCGGGTGGAATCGGTACGCATATATGTGATAAGGCCAACGGGCCCCTCTTTGCCGAGGCTTATGCCCTCGTACAAATTCTGCGCTATCGCCATAGTCCTGCGCGATGTAAACCCAAGCTTTCTCGCCGCGTCCTGCTGCATACTTGACGTATTGAAAGGCGGCGCGGGTTTCCTTTTTCGCTCGCTTCTCCTGATGCTCGCCACCTTCAGAGTCTGCCTTTCAATATCCTTAGCGATTGCATTTGCATCTTTCTCGTTGCCGATGGAAGGCTTTTTGCCATTTACGGTGCTAAGCTCGGCAGCAAATAGCTTTGAGCGTTTCTTTCGCAGCTTCAAACCTATTGTCCAGTATTCCTCGGAGACAAAGCCCTCTATCTCCTTCTCGCGGTCACAAATCAGCTTCACTGTCACGGACTGCACACGCCCGGCCGAAAGCCCCTTCCGTATTTTTCGCCAAAGGAGAGGGGACAGCTTATATCCTACTATGCGGTCGAGCATCCGTCTGGCCTGCTGGGCATCCACCCTGTCAATATTTATTGGCTGCGGAGACTTCACGGCTTCCTCGATGGCCGGCTTCGTGATTTCATTGAAAATAATGCGACATTCTTTTTTATCATCAATATCCAGTATATGCGCGAGATGCCATGCTATCGCCTCGCCCTCACGGTCGGGGTCGGATGCGAGATAAATCTTTGCCGCGTTTTTTGCCTCTTTTTTCAGTTCCTTTATTAGAGGCCCCTTGCCTCGAATATTTATATATTTCGGCTCAAAATCATGCTCCACGTCTATGCCGAACTGGCTCTTGGGGAGATCCCTGAGATGCCCCATGGACGCGCGAACCACATAGTTGCGGCCAAGATATTTCTCTATTGTTTTAGCCTTCGCGGGTGACTCGACAACGACCAGCGTCCTTTTATCATTTTTCTTTGTCCTGCTCTTTGCATCCGGCTTAGGCTTTGCCGCTTTAGCGGATGCCCGTTTTTTTGTCACCGCCGCCTTCGATGATGCAGTCTTATCTTTCAGCGCAGTAGCCAATAAATCATCTCCCAATCAAAAAATATCTATGCGCGGACATACGCATGATTCTCATCCTCCACGACAACGCCTTTGAGCTGCATCTGAAGCAGGATAAATGCAACATTTGACGCGGCCCCATTGCCGTGAAGGCCATAAATAATCTCATCCACCGTCTGCGCCTCGTCATACGAAAGCACGTCATAAACGGCACGTTCCTCATCGGAAAGCAACAGCTCCCCCTGCCCATCGTCAATCTTTTTTCTTTTGCTACTTGCTTTATCCGCGCTGCCGATTCCAATCCCGTATTCATCCAGAACATCACTCGCGCTCTCTATCAGCTTCGCGCCCTGCTTTATCAGATGATTGCAGCCCGCGCTCGTCGGCGAATAAATGCTCCCCGGCACCGCGAAAACATCACGGCCGTTGGAAAGGGCCAGCTCCGCGGTAATCAGAGAGCCGCTGTGACGAGCCGCCTCAACGACCACGACACCCACAGACAGGCCGCTGATGATACGATTTCTGGCCGGGAAAAACTGAGCCAGCGGCTGCGTCCCCGGCGGGTACTCCGAAATCACCGCTCCATTTTCCGCAATCTCATCTATCAAAGCTTTATTATCGGGTGGATACGCCACATCAACGCCGCATCCCAGAACAGCCACCGTGCGCCCCGAGCGCATCGCCCCGACATGCGACGCGGTATCAATGCCGCGAGCCGCGCCGCTTACCACGGTCAAATTCGATGCCGCGACAGTCTCGGCTATGTCGCCTGCGGCCCGCTTGCCGTAGTTGCTCGCCTTGCGCGAGCCGACCATCGCGATACGCGAGATATTCGGCCAAATGGAGCCACGAAAAAAAATAGTCAACGGTGGATTATAAATCTCCTTCAGAATTGGCGGATAATCATCATCGTCAATCGTCATGACCGAAATTTTATTTTTTTCACAAGCCTCGCCTATCTCATCGGGCAATGACGGCTTGCCATTTTTAATCGCCAAAAGCGATTTCCTGATTTTATTATCATCGCCAAAAGAAAAATCAGAGAGATTATCCCAAAGATTTCTAGCGCTCCCCGCCCTCTCGACCAGCCCGCGAAGTATCCGTGGGCTTACGCCCTTGGCCTCCAGCATGGCAGATAAATAAAAAGCCTCTCCCTCCACATTTACCTCCTGAATATTTTATGTCATAAATAATATAATGAAGGAAAATATCATCAAAGATTTTAAGGCGAAAAAATATATATGTCAAATGCAAAAATGAGGAAAACATATTACCGATGCATTAAAAATAAAGCCGCCTCGCTGTGAAAGCGAAGCGGCTTTATTGTATTATATTCACTTTTAATTATTCGAAGTTACCTCGACTTCGACGCAGTCGAGCGAGCCTTGAACGGCCACGGAATA
>JAFTAB010000152.1 GCA_017458745.1 Schwartzia sp. (in: firmicutes)
ATCGCCTCGGCGCAGCCGTCATCCGTGCTCGCGATTTTATTTTTAATGATGAGCTTCGAGCCCTCGACCATCTCCAGCACCGCACGCCAAAGTATCAGCGTCTCGCGCCCCGCCTTGTTGAAATTATTGAAGCTGCCGAAAGTGACGTAGCCGTTCCGCTTCGCAGGCGGCTCCTGCGACTCCATCGGGAGCGGCCTCACGATGTCCGGCGCATAGCAGAGATGGCAGTACGGGAGGAGCGCGATTTTCTCGGTGAAGCCATGCACGGGTCGAGTAGTCGGGAGGCAAGTCATATCGGACAGGAAGTAATCCACCTCGTGCAGCCCCGTCGAATAGATGTCGCCTATCGCGGTCATCTGTATCGGCGCCGGCCGCTGCGAGAGCACGGGCAGGCAGGAGCCGCCGGAGTGACCCGAAAAGTCGACAAGTATATCAATGCCGTCCTTGAAAATCTGGCGCGCCGCCTCGACGTGAGTCATCTCGGTGATGTCCCGCCAGTACACGGCGAAACGCTTGAACCTCTTGGTGACCTTGTCCGAACGCCCCCTCTGGTAGCAATAAACATTGAAATCGGACTTGGAATAATGGGAGAGGAACGGCGACAGGAAATGCGCCACGGAGTGCTCGCGAAAATCAGGCGAGATGTAGCCGATGCGCATCTTGCGATTGGGCACGGCGCCGTCCTCGGGAGGCGTATGAGGGATAGTGACCTTCGCCCCGAAAAAGACATTATATCGCTCGCGACGCTGGAGGAAATTCTTGTCAGGCACGAGATAATTGGTGAGAAACAGCCCCATGCCATAGAGGTCAGCCTTGTTCAATGTGCCCGAGACAATCCCTGAGAGGCCGAAGCACATCTCCGATGCCTCACGCGGCCGCCCCAAGAGATAGTACGCGTCCACGAGCAGCCGCCCAGCCCGCTCAAGCACCGAGATGATGTAGGGCGGTATCTCTCCCATTATCCCCTCGCCGAGTTTCCAGAGACGCGAGAGCAGCGTGACCTCCTTGTAAAGCTCGAACTCCTTTGCCGCGCGCTCGCCCGCGACGAGAAGCATACGAAGATTCGTCGGCTCGGCCTGCGCGATGCGGGTTATTATGCTGTCGAGCGCGTCCTCCTCCCCGAGGTAGAAAGAGGCCTGCGCGAGCAGCGCAAGACCGTCGAGGTCGTCGAGATCATGAGAAAGAATTTCTCTGGCGCAGGCCCTCATCGCGCGAAAATCGCCATGACGAAAAAACCTGTCAGCCGTGGTAAGGTATTCAGCTTTTTTCTTGGGGTCAACGCCCATCTCCATCGCCTCTCCGACCTAAATTTTTTCAAATATAAAATATTCGCCGTAAATCAAAAAAATCCTTCTTTGATTTTCAAGCATCTTTTTACCACACCCTCGGCCTCTCTCTTTTTCTCACATACATGCCGTCGCCGATTTTCACATCGTAAACGTAATAAAACATATCATTTGAGCTGAGCGCCGCATTCACCCTCACGTTGTCCAGGGCGTGAAGCGCCTCCCTGTGCTCGCTGATAAACCTATCGCTCACCATTTGCCGCGAGGTCCACGCGTAGCTCACGAAAAGACGGCGAAGCCCCTCGCGGCTCTCCTCCTCCGACGGCGAGCCGCGCATCACTATCCTCGTCAGGCAGTCGAGCGCCCTCATATCGGCAAAGCTCTCATAAGCCTTCTTGCAACCATTCACGTTTTCATCATCGTCGAGACTGTATTTGCTCATAAAATCCGCTATGACAGCCAGCCGCTCCATGCTCGCATTGTCATCGTCCTCAGTGTACCACTTGACCATATTGCCGGACGGATCATAATTGCCCCCATGCACATCAAATGAGTGGCTGATCTCGTGCGCTAGAATCACGCCTATTGAGCCGAGGTTCGTCTCCCTGTCGTCAGAATTTGTCGCGGGATTGAAAAACGGTGAAACAAGAAGCGCGGGATTGAGAAGCACCTCATTTTTCAGATAATCATAATATGCGCCTGTTTTCTTTGCCGCATCGGGAGCATTATGCCCCTCTCCCGGAAGCCCGATTCTCAAAGTCAGCGCGTCGAGCTTTTGGATGGCCGCGCTCTTTGCGCCCTCGCTGAACATATCGCTCGCCATGATTCTCCGAGCGTAAACGGCCTTAATATCATCAAAATACCCATTGATGATATTAAGTGTCTCATTATCAATGGCCTCGCTTGCCATGCCATCATCAGCCAAGGAAAAAGGACTCACCTCATCGACGCCCCTTTGAAGCGGATGAGCGCGCATCCAGTCATAATTCACATAGAGATAAAAATCATCCTCGGCCCTCGGGGCGGATAAAAGCCCCGCGCCGTTCACATGGCACCTGAAAGAAAAGCCCGCCTCCGCGGGACTAAAAAGCATCACGGCAAAGCAAAACAAGACGATAAATATTACTTTGGGGAAATACATATATGATGAATCTCCTTTTTTGATTGCCCGCTATCCTTGGACATAATTTATCGGCACTATGTATGAATAAAAAATATCATATTTGTATGCCAATTCACGGCGGCTAAGAAAAAGGTCGTCAAGCTCGTGCCTTTCGTCAGCGACATAGTACCTGTTCACGCCTATCATCTTGACAAAATGATAGCCATGGCGCAAAACGATTTTCTCCC
>JAFTAB010000153.1 GCA_017458745.1 Schwartzia sp. (in: firmicutes)
ATGAATACGCATATTATTACGGCGGCGAGCTGGGGCAGGCCATGCTGATGGACTCAAACAATGTCATAGGGGAGCCGTCCGCTGTGCTTTTCAGGCGCGACGACCTAAAGCATCATTATTTTCATGCGGAGTCCCGAGGCTATTATGTGCTTTCCGACGTGGCGATGTGGCTTGAGCTGCTGGAGCAAGGCGATGCCGTGATCTTCAGGGATCCTCTTTCATATTATCGCTGGCATGAGGAGCAGGAGGGACGCCAGCCCGATGTCATTCTGCTCGCCCGTATCGAGTGGTTCGGGCTGATGAAGGAATATTATGAGAGAGGCATATATCTGAAAGAGCGCGGGGATTATGTGCGGGCAGTGCGCGGGCTCGTGCAGGACGCGGAAAAGCATTTGCTGAAGAAAGCATTGCCGCACGCGTCCGAGGAGATGAAAAAGAGGTACATGGCTTGCCTCGATGAGATGCGCGGGATTGCGCCCTCGGGACATGAGCGGTACATGAGGCAGATGCGGGCGAAAAACATTTTTTTTGGTGCGCTGGAGGAATTGCAACGGAAAAAATATAAAGACGCAGTCAATATAATGTCGTCGTTTCAAAAATGTATGTCGGACGATGGCGAGAATACGCCGTTTTGGAATATGTATTACATGGGGCTCGCCGAATACGGGCTTGGCAATTATTCCGAGGCCGAGGGACTTTTTTATGGCTATCTGAATGCCGTGCCTATGGCAATCATGGACGAGACGGCGTGGTTTTATCTTGGCAATGCGTGCGCGAGGGAGGGAAAATGGCGGGCGGCTGTTGCCGCCTATGACAAGGCGACGAAAATTCGCCCGCGCTTCTTTGAGGCAGATACCAATCGCAAACTGATTGAGCAAAAACTCAGGAAAAATGATAACGGGTCGGCGATGAGCGCGCCGCAAGGCGGCAAACTCGAAATCGCCGAGGAAATAATGAGCGGCTCTTATGCTCTGCCCAAAGGATATTCCATATTTGATATACCGATTTTCATAAATTGCCGTGACAGGGTTTTGTGCCTGAAGCGGCTTTTAGGCTGGCTCATCGAGGCGGGGTATCGTAATATTTATTTGCTCGACAATGATTCCACATACGGCCCTCTGCTGGAATATTATGATGAAATAGCGAAAAATAAAAATATAAAGGTCATTCGTCTCGGAAAGAATTACGGGTTTACCGCGCTCTGGCTGAGCGGCACGCTCCGAAGGCTTGGCATTGTGACACCGTATATTTACACGGATCCTGATGTGGTGCCTTCCGAGAGTTGCCCAAAGGACTTTGTAAAGGCGCTTTGGGATATTCTCGAAAAATATCCTTTCATAAAAAAGGCTGGCCCCGGGCTGATTTATGACGACATCACATATTTTAATCGCGACAACACGGTTGCATGGGAATCACAATGGTACGAGGCGGAGATAGAAAAGGGCAGGCATTTTGCCAGCATTGATACGACGCTCGCGCTTTACAGGAATTATTACCACTACAGCCTTGACATATCGGTGCGAACGAGCGGGGACGTTATGATGCGCCATCTGCCGTGGTACTATGATATGGACAATCTGCCGGAGGATGAGAGCTACTACATGGAGCACGCGACGAGCGCGGCATCAATAAAAACGGAGCACGAGAAGAACGGTAACAAATGATGTTTTTTCTGCCGAATATCATGGCATTTCCTATGACTGTAAGGGGGAAGCATTATATGAAAACTATCACATCAATATTATTGGCGGTGACGCTGTTTTTTGTCGCCGCGGTCTCATTCGGCTGCGGCGCGTCCGCATCCGATGGCAATGGTAATGTCAAAGATGGGAAGACTGCTGTCGGCGAGCTTTCTATCGATGAGCGGGCGGATAAAATAATCTCGTCAATGACACTTACCGAGAAAATAGGGCAGATGGTCATGATCGGCGTGCATGGCACGGAGATGAATGATGACATAAGGTATATGCTTCGCCAATTTCATTTCGGCGGCGTGATACTCTTTGACCGAAACATGGAAAGCAAGACCCAAGTCAAAAATTTTGTCGCTCGGATTCAGGACGAGGCTGATGAGAAAGTGCCGCTTTTTATCGCTGTTGACGAGGAGGGCGGAGATGTCGTGCGCATGGAGGACGACCTGACGCCCCCGCCGTCGGCAAAATCGATAGGGGAGTCAGGCGACCCGAATGTCGCTCGCTTGTGGGCGGAGCGCACGGGAAAAGAGCTGAAGGCCATGGGGATAAACGTGAATTTTGCGCCGGTGGTCGATGTCGCGACTGAAAGCACTTTTGACAGCCGCTCTTACAGCGACGATGCCGGGATCGTGGCGGAATTTGCCGGCAGCGCCGCCGATGGCTATGAGGCGGCAGGCGTAATGTACGCGCTGAAGCATTTTCCTGGCATCGGACGCGGCAAGGTCGACTCGCACAAGGAGATCTCGTCGATTGACGCGGAGCGTGATGAACTGATGGCAGTCGATTTGCTGCCGTATCGCGAAATGTTTGAGTCCCATCCTTCGGAGAAGATGAATTATTTTGTGCTCGTCTCGCATCTGCTTTATCCAGCGCTCGACAGCGAAAACGGCGCAAGCCTTTCAGCGGCGGTGATGACGGGGCTGCTCCGCGACGAGCTGGGCTATCGCGGCATAGTTATCACCGATGACATGGAGATGGGCGCAGTAGCTAATCACAATGATTTTAGGGATGCGGGCGTGGAAGCCGTGAAGGCCGGAGCCGACATCGTGATGGTATGCCACGATTATGAGCACGAGCAGGACGCGTACATGGGCATACTCGACGCGGCAAGGAACGGCGAGATAAGCGAGGAGCGCATTGATGAGTCGGCGCGGCGGATAGTGAAGGCGAAGCTGCTCAATTTGAGGTGATCAGATGGCGAGGGGGATTTATTCGCTCGCCCCGAGGACGGGCTGGGCCAATTTCCAGATAACTAAAAATACCGGCGTATTGCCGTTCCTCTTTCACAAGCTGTTTGGGTTTCGGTCGGTAATGGTCGGCACTAAAATCGACGACTATAACCAGCAGAAATTTGTTCCCGGCCTTGAGCTGGATTTTTTGCCGGATGCAGGGGAGCAGACGAAGCTGCGCTATATCGAGGCGCACCGTGACGAAATGGATGTGTTGCTGCTCCACGGTCCCGATGAATCATATTTTCCTGTCGTCGAGCATTACAAGAGAATACGTCCGGACGGCAAGGTTTATCTTGAACTGGATCTCAATTCATATTCGGCGGAGCGGGTGGATTGCGCGTCTCCCGCGTTCTTGCGGTTTATCTCGTCATGCGATGTCGTCGTGGCAAGCTGCTGCCGTATTCAAAAATATATCAGCGCCCGATGGCCGTGCGTCGTTGATTGCCTGATGAACGGCTTTTTTAATTTAGGCGGCGTTCATCTGATGACGCCTCGTGAATATATTGACACATACGAATCAAGGGAAAATGTCATCTTGTCGGTCGGGAGAATCGGCAATAAGGAAAAAAATAATGAGGAATTGCTGGAGGCGTTTGCAAGACTCGGGAATGACGCAAAGGATTTTCGCGTCAGGCTTGTGGGGCCTGTCGAGGAGGGCTTCGCCAAATGGCTGGAGGGTGACTTCCTCGCGCGTTTTCCTCGGCTGGGGGACAGAGTGGAGCTTTCGGGCGCGATATACGACAAGAAAAAGCTAATGCGGGAGTACCAAAGGGCAAAGATATTTGTCATATCCTCGCCGCTTGAGGGAGGCACGCCCAATGTCGCGGCCGAGGCTCTGCACGGAGGGTGCTCCATGGTGACGAGCGACATAGACGCGGCTCAGGAGGTCATCGACGGCGGCAAATGCGGCGACATGTATGAGCATGGCGACGTAGATGCGCTGGCGAGGGTGCTGTGCTCGCAGATTTCGGACGAGGAGCGGCTGATCGGGAACGGGCTTCATGCGATAGAGTACGCGCACGCAAAATTCGACTTTGAGAAAATCGCGCGTCATGCGTATTATCTGCTATACGGGGAGGCACCACGATGACGGGAAAAAGTGAGCTTTTCCTTGACGGCATGAAAATTTTTTTGCGGGACGCCGACAATAAAAAAACGCTTCTCCTTGACACGCTCGATGTCAAAAATAATCGCGGCAGGCTCCGTATGCAGGCGATAATGAAGGACGAGGGCGGCAATGAGTATCTGGCATATCCGTTCGCGGAGGCCCTGATGGGCGCATGGAAATGCCTCGAATCTGATTGTCATCGTGTCATGCTGATATTGATTGCAAAATATCTAATCGAAAAGCCGCGCGATATAAAAATTGCTTTTGATTGCGAAAAGACCGAGCCAATAAAAACTATAGATGAGTTCATAAAAATGTTTTCCGAAAAAAATCAAATATGCGTGATGAACGTCGAGGAAAATATAAATATGATTCCGAGAAATAGATTTGACATGGTAATCGCGATTGATAAAATTTCTTGCGAGGCGGCTCTGTCTGTGAAATCTCACGGCGAGGTCATTTTTGTATCAAGCCATGGCGATGACGCGCAGCTTTCGCGTTTGGGGATTGAGCCTGCGTCGTCATACAGGCTCGGCGAGAATGAATGTATATTCGTGTGCCGCATGACCCCAAGTAAATGGCAGGACATATACGGCATGACAGTGGACGGGGCCATTGATGAGCTGGCGGAGGCGGCCGACGTGGAGATAAATGCCCTAGGCAATGAGCTGCGCCATGCGACACGGGAGCAAATGGGAGTGCTGATAAAGAGGATGGCGGAGATTGAGTCCGCGCTGGTGACTCTTTATCCGATGCGCTCAAGCGTGACGATAAAATGCACCGCCAACAGGCTCAAGTCCGACATGATAGATTACGCGCTTGCCTCGGCGGAGATTGATGAAGTGATGAAATCATATTCCGTTTTTTTGGCTGACTGGGAAGATGGATAATTTGGATTAAAGATGATATAATTGCAGTATTATTGTTTGAGGGAGTGAAATATATGGCGGATGTTGGTTTTACTTATGTGGTGGAGAAGAATTGCCCGGTTTGCACTGAGAAAACGCATGTGGTGAAGGTGCGCTCGCGCCTGATGGTGGAGAGGACGGACTGGGACTACTGCACTCATTACAAGGATTTTAACCCTTACTATTATAATATTTGGGTTTGCGAGCATTGCGGGTTTGCCGCCGACGAGAAGACTTTTCTCGCCCCGATGCCGGAGAAGCACAGGAACAAGCTGTGGGAATTTGTGTCGAGCAAGAAGATAAATTTCAAGTTCACGACGACGCGCGGACTGCCCGAGGCAATCGCGGCATACAAGCTCGCCATACTTTTCTCGGAGATGAGGGACGAGGCGCTAGCTCATCAGGCAGGGCTTTACCTGAAGCTGGCGTGGAGCATACGCACGACCGACGGGGGCAATCCCGAGATGGAAAAGCCTTTTCTCGCGAAGGCGGCGGAGCTTTACGACCGCTCGGTCATGACGGAGCGTTACCCGATAGGCCCATTGACCGACTCGATGGCGATTTATCTCACCGGGGCGATAAATTATCTCATGGGCGACATTGAGCAGGCGACGACGTATATCAGCCGCCTCATGAGCGACAAAGACCTGCGCGAGGTCGACCCGAAGCTCTACGACAGGGCGCGTGATCTTTGGCAGGATGTAAGGGAGAGTAAATAGTCTTATCATGGCAACAATTAAATCATTAAGCAAATTTCTTTTAGTCGTTTTTTCGCTTGCAATCGTCTTTTCTTCGTCGCCCGCGGCGGCGAAAAAAAAGCCTGACCCGCACGCCGCGACGCCGCGCATCGTGTTCGTGCCGCACGACAATCGGCCAATATCCGACAAGCAGACCCGTCAGGTCATTGAGAAGATGGGGTGGGAGATTGTGACGCCGCCCGCTGAGATGCTTGGCGGCAGCTCGGAGGTAGGCGACCCTGAGAAGGTGTGGCAGTGGCTTGAGAGTGAGTCGGAGACGGCTCATGTCGCGGTGCTCTCGACGGACACACTGCTCTACGGCAGCCTCGTCGGCTCGCGCATACACTCTTGGTCTGCGAGCGATGTCAGCAGGCGTGTCGAAAGACTCGCGAGCTTCAAGCAGGAGCATCCGTTTCTGAAAATTTACGCTTTCGGCTCCATCATGAGGACGCCTCGCTCCGCTGAGGCATCGGGCGGGCAGGAGCCGGGCTACTACGCGAAATACGGGAGCGACATATTCCGCTACACTGCCCTCGCTGACAAGAATGAGGTCGAGGGACTGACGCGCCGCGAGAAAAAGGAATACGATTTTTTGCATAAGCTCATCCCCCAAGACGCGATTGATGACTGGATGTCGCGCCGCTCCAAAAATTTCAATGCGAGCAAGCGGCTGATTGACTTGGCGCGCAAGGGCACTTTCAGCTATCTCGTGCTGGGGCGTGACGACAACGCGCCGTATTCGCAGACGCACATGGAGAGCAGGAAGCTCTCGGAGGCGGGGCATGACCTCGGCGCATCGAAATTTCAGGCGATTGCGGGCATCGACGAGTTGGGTCTTTTGATGCTCACTCGCTCGGTCAATGACTGGACCAGCTCGGTGCCGTTCGTGTTCGTGAAGTACAACTGGGGACGCGGCGGCAACACCGTCCCGGCATACTCCGATGAGAAAATAGACGATTCAATCAAGGAGCACGTTACGGCTGCGGGCGGCCTCATAGTGAAGGACGCGGGCAAGGCGGACGTGGTTCTCTGCGTGAACACGAATCCAAACGGCAAGACGTATGAGGCGGGCGACAGGGCGAATGACGGAAAGCCTCGCGAGGGGACGAAATATTTCGCCGACATCGTGCAGGAGTACGTGGACGCCGGCAGGCCGACCTGCGTGGCGGACATCGCGTATGCCAATGGCTCGGACAACGCGCTGATGGAGATGCTCAAGGATCGCGATTTGCTTTTCAAGCTTCGCGCTTATGCCGGATGGAACACGGCGACGAACAGCACGGGATTTGTCATGGCAGAGGGAATGCTCGCCGAGCATATGACGCTTGACGCCTGCGATGAGCTTTTGCTGCGCCGCTATCTCGACGAGTGGGCTTATCAGGCAAATGTGCGCGGCATTGTCGCCAGGCAGCTCGGCTGGTTCCGCGCGAGCGGCTCATACTCCGCTCTCAACGAGAGACGCGGCGCGGCCGAGGAAAGGGCAACTCGCCTCATGCAGAGATTCTGCGAGACGAATTTGCCCCCATTTGATGAATTGCAGTACCTCAAAGTGACTTTCCCTTGGAACAGGATGTTCGAGTTTGACATGACATTCGACAGGCCGTTCAGCTACGAGGAATACAAGGCGCGGCTGAAAGAAAAATAAAAAAAATAAAAAAATAA
>JAFTAB010000025.1 GCA_017458745.1 Schwartzia sp. (in: firmicutes)
GCATGGAATAGTGCAAAAGGTAATTTGAGAGAAACTTTTGATGTTCTTGAAACGCTTTATTCCATAGATGACTTGGAAAACAATATCATAGGAACATGGAATAAATGAACGTAGGTGTAAAATGCCAGCAAAAAAAGCTATGAAATGGGAACCCGACGATTTTTCTTTAGAAATGACTTCGGTATGGAGTTTCCCAAAGCGTGGAGATTGGGCGACACATGACGCAAAGTGGCGCGGGAATTGGTCGCCATATATCCCGCGCAACATCATACTCCGCTTTTCAAGCGAGGGCGACTTGATTTTAGACCAATTCGCCGGAGGCGGGACAACTTTAGTTGAAGCAAAACTGCTGAATCGAAATATTATAGGGCTTGACGTAAACGAGATTGCCCTTGACCGTTGCAGGGAAAAAGTCAATTTTTCCCACGAGGGCGCGGACGGAAAAGTTACAATCAAGCAGGGAGACGCGAGGGAATTAGACTTTATCCCGGATAATGCAATCGACCTGATTTGCACGCACCCGCCTTATGCGAATATCATTCATTACAGCGAAGGGCAGAATATCCCTAATGATTTGTCAAATTTGGGCGTAAAAGACTTTTTGGAGCAAATGAAAACGGTTGCTTCTGAATGTTACCGTGTCTTGAAGAAAGGGAAATTTTGCGCGATACTTATGGGAGATACTCGCAAAAAAGGACATATTATCCCTATGAGCTTCGACGTGATGAAGATTTTTGAAGCGGCAGGATTTTCAATCAAAGAAATTATTATCAAACAGCAACATAATTGCAAAGCCACGGGGTATTGGGTGACGAACAGCATTAAATACAATTTTTTTCTTATCGCTCATGAATATTTGTTTATATTTAAGAAGATGTAATAACAACAAAATAAAAACCGCGTTGTGCATATTGCATGACGCGGTTTTATTTTGCTCAATCCAAAACGAATGTGTCTCGCCCTTCTAGTAGCCGCGCCCCTTCCACTTCTCGGCAAATTTTTTCGCCGCGACGCCCATGGACGGGCTAGTGCGGTGGCGGGCGCAGGATGCGCCGTCTTCGTCACCGCCGACGGTCACGGATGACCTAGTGCGGTGACGGGCGCAGGATGCGCCGCTTTCGCCACCGCCGACGCCCACGGATGACCTAGTGCGGTGGCGGGCGCGTGATGCGACAACTTTGTCCCCGCTCGATTTTTGCTCGTTTTCCTTCATGCCCATAATATCCGCCTCCTATCCATATTGTATTAGCTGCGCCGCATGAAGTCAACGCGAAAGGTTTTTGCCGCAAAAAAACGGGAACATCTAAAAAATCATTATCAGCATGGAAATGATTTTTTAGAGATTCCCTGAAGAAATAAAATTTCTGACGGCGAGCAGTATGAGGTCTTTTTTATTGCGTTTTTTTGGCTAAGATGATAAAGTATAGGGTATTGGTGATTTATGCTGGGAGGAATTTTCGATGGCGGATTTTGTGAACACGAAGATGTATGAGCTTGGCACCAAGAAATCAACAATCAGGACTATTTTTGAGTTCGGCAGGAAACGCGCCTCGGAGGTCGGGGAGGAAAACATTTATGATTTCAGCTTGGGAAATCCCAATGTGCCCGCGCCGGATTTTATAAAAAATGCCATAATTGATACCGTGAATGAGATGGATCCGGTCGCGCTCCACGGATATACGATAGCGCCGGGCGATCCTGTCGCGAGGGATACGATTGCGGGGAGCTTGAATAAAAGATTTGGCACGCATTTTGCCGGAAAAAATCTTTTTATGACGGCGGGGGCGGCTGCCGCGATAACTATAACGTTTAAGGCTCTTGCAGAGGAAGGGGACTCCTTCATTGCGTTTGCTCCGTATTTCCCGGAGTATAAATGCTTTGTCGAGTCGGTCGGGGCACGTCTCGATGTCGTGCCTGCGCGCTGCGAGGATTTTCAGATAGATTTCGATTCCTTTGAAAAAATCATTTCAAAAAGCACCAAGGCCGTCATAGTTAATTCGCCTAATAATCCAAGCGGAGTCATTTACTCCGAGGAGACTATAAATACGCTGACCGATATGCTGCGCGAAAAGGAAAAGGAGTATGGTCATCCGATTTTCCTGATTTCTGATGAGCCTTATCGTGAGATAGCGTATGATGGCATAAAAGTACCGTATCTTACAAAATATTACGACAACACCATCGTATGCTATTCCTACAGCAAATCGTTTTCGTTGCCCGGGGAGCGCATCGGATATATCGTGGTGCCGGACGAGGCAGCGGATTTTGAAAAGGTATATGGGGCAATCGCGGGAGCGGGAAGAGTGCTGACTCATGTGAATGCGCCGTCGCTTTTTCAGCGTGTCGTTGCAAGGTGCGCTGATTTTCCTTCCGACATCAGCACTTACGAGAAAAACGGAAAACTCCTTTATAATGGCTTGATAGAGGCGGGCTTTACATGCGTCAAGCCGCAGGGAGCTTTTTATCTTTTCCCGAGGGCGCTTGAGGAGGACGATGCGAAATTCTGCGAGCAAGCAAAGCAGTTTGATTTGCTGCTGGTTCCCGGAAAGGATTTCGGATGCCCCGGATATTTTCGTGCGGCGTACTGCATAAAGACGGAGACGATAGAGCGGTCGCTGCCGATTTTCAAAAAATTAGCTGCTCTTTACTGAGGAACGAAATAATTAGATTAAATATGTATGAGATCAGAGGATAATGCAGTTGGATAAGAAGTTGGATTGCGCCATTAAAAAGTTTATGATTTTCTTTTTGATTCTTATGGTTTCGGCTGCGGGATTTTGCGGCTTTTTTTTGAAGTGGGCATTCCGCGACGGCGCAGCGGCGTGGGGATTTGACGTGATGATCGAGGGCGGGGCGCAGCGTCCCGCGGCCTATCGCCATCTGTTGCCTCAAACGGTAAAGCTGCTGGGCGAGACGATTCCCGAGCCTGCAAAGGAAAAGCTGAAGGCAAAGCTAATCAAGGATTCATCAATAGAGAAAAGATACGCGCAGGCGCATATTTCTGAAAAATATATCATAGAGTATTATTTGATGTATGTTATATGTTTTTTGTTGTTTTTTGCATCAACATGGGTATTGCGCGCGCTCCTGAGCGAAATACTGAATGACAGGGTGTCAGGCACTTTGGGCGCATTGTTTTTTGCCTTGGTGTTCCCGTTCTTTGAGGTGCTTGGCGGGTATTTTTATGACATAGGGGAGATTTTTTTCCTGTTCACTGCGACTTTGCTTGCATACAGGGGGAAATGGCATTGGCTTTTGCTGCTCACGCCTTTCGCTGAGGCAAATAAAGAGGCGTTCTTCTTTTTCCTTCCGGCGCTTTTCCCGTTGCTGAGGCATCATCACGGTACAAAAAAAGCAGCGGTCATCACACTTTTTTCTATGTTCTGCGCGGGGATGGTGTATCTCTATGCCAGGCAGCTTTACGCGGGCAACCCGGGAGGTATGGTGGAATGGCATCCTTATGACCATTTGATGCTGATGTTCAAACCGCTTGCCTATTTCAAAACGTCTTCCATTTATGGCCTTCCGCTGGGAAGCGGGATGTTCCTGCCGCATATGATTTGCGTCGTGTGGATTGCACGAAAAGCATGGCATCATCTGTCCGAGACTTGGAAGGCGCACGCAAAGGTCGCTCTCGTAATCAATAGCTTGCTTTATTTCTTTTTTGTCGTCCCCGATGAGATCAGGGATTTATCATTGCTCTATGTGTCATTCATGATCCTTTTCGCTTATTATGTAAGGGATTTGATACGAAACCAGATGGCACAGAAAGATTGAAGAATCCCGTCATGCCGGATTGATATTTTATCAACATTTTCAGGCATTTGTTGTCGGGATTGAAAGTGACACGCATTACTGCATGGAAAAAAATATGAGATGAGGTTTTCACTCAATGGATAAGTTGATGGAGACGACGCTCTCCATACTTGCTGGATCAGAGCTTACGCTTGAGATTTTTTTTGTGACGCTTTTTCTTTCGCTTCCCCTTGGGTTCGTTGAGGCTCTTTTGCGTTTGTCGGATTTCAAGCCGGTCTCGCGCTTGACTGAAATTTATATATGGGTTATGCGCGGTTCGCCGCTCATGCTGCAACTGCTTTTTGTTTATTTCGCTTTGCCGCTTGTCGGCATTATGCTAGATCCGATGCCATCCGCATTGATTGCATTTACTCTTAATTATGCGGCATATTTCGCCGAGATTTTCAGGGCCGGTATCCAGTCCATTGAGCGGGGCCAGTATGAGGCGGCAAGGACGCTCGGCATGACCTACATGCAGACGATGCGCCGGATTATTTTGCCTCAGATGATTCATCGCGTGCTGCCGCCTGTCAGCAATGAGACAATCAATCTCGTGAAGGATACATCGCTTATATATATTCTTGCGATGAATGATTTGCTTCGCGTTGCAAGGACGATCGTGCAGCGCGATTTCGATATGACGGCATTTTTCATAGCCGGGGCATTTTATCTTTTCATGACCGCTATACTCACATGGGGATTCAAGAGGCTGGAGGAGCATTTTGGAAAATATGACGAATGATTGCAAAGATAATGAAATTATGCTCCGCGTGAAGAATATAAAAAAGCGGTTTGGCGAGCTGGAGGTCTTGAAGGGTATCAGCTTTGATGTCAGAAAAGGCGACGTGCTGGCCGTCATCGGGCCGTCGGGCTCCGGCAAGAGCACGACTTTGAGATGCCTTAATTGCCTTGAGACGATTGACAGCGGCGCAATCGAGATAAAGGGAGAGGAGCTTGCGAGAGACGAGGGCGGAGTTGCCGTGTATGCCGAGGGCTCGAAGCTGCGAGCAATCCTCGGCCACATGGGCATGGTGTTTCAGCAGTTTAATCTTTTCCCGCACATGACGGTGATTCAAAATCTTTTAGAGGCGCCGATGCAAGTGAAAAAAATGAAGCGCGAGGAGATAATGCCGATTGCCGAGGAACTTCTTAAAAAGGTCGGGCTTTTTGATAAGCGCGATGTGTACCCGTCCAGACTGTCAGGGGGACAGCAGCAGCGGGTGGCCATTGCGCGCGCTTTGGCGATGAATCCGGATATAATGCTTTTCGATGAGCCCACGAGTGCTCTTGACCCTGAGCTGACAGGCGAGGTACTGAGGACGATGCGGGAGCTGGCTCATGAGCATATGACAATGGTGGTCGTGACGCATGAGATGGCGTTTGCCCGTGAGGTTGCAAATCATGTGATGTTTATGGCTGACGGCATGATTGTCGAGGAGGGCGAGCCTCAAAAATTATTCACGAATCCGAGTGAGGAGCGCACAAAGGCGTTTTTGCATAATATGTTAAGATAATAATATTTGTCTATAATTTTAAGGATTAGAAATAGAGGCTTATTGATGATTCGTTTTCTTTATGTTTTTTTTATTTTAATGACTCTTTTGATGCCGGCAATAAATGTCGAGGCATCTGAATTTTCTGAGCGCGTGGCGGAGCTTGGCGAGGTGAAATCAATACGCGTCGGCAAGGCGAGCGATCATCTTCGTGTTGTCATTGACACTTCAAAGGAAGTGGACTACAGCACGATGGTATTGTCCGAGCCTTCGCGCATAGTGATTAATTTGTCAGGGGCGTGGCTCGGAAAGGATGTGCTCCGTGACCAGAATGTGGACAGCCCTTTCGCTACGCGCATAAGAGCGGCGCAATATGATAAAACGACGGTGCGGATTGTCATTGAAACTCCAGTGACGAAGGGCAAATATGATATGTTCTCGCTCACGGGCGGCGCATCTCCTTATCGTGTGGTGCTAGACCTTGGAAAAGATGCGGGCAGCAACGGCAACGTGAAGGCAAGTGACGGTGACGAATCATCAGCATCTGCTTCGAAAGAGGACAATTCACCGAAAACACAAAGCGAGCAAGAATCAAAAGAATCAAAAGATACACAAGGCACACAAGAGACTGCGGGCACTAAAGATGTAAATGATGAGACGGCTGCCGATGAAAAGCCTGCCGCAGACGAGAGCGCCAAGCAAAATGACAGGCAAAAAACAGAAAAGCAGGATGAAACGTCAGAGGAAATAAAAAACGAATCAACGAAAAAGGACGAGACAAATAAAGGGAAAAAAGAAGAAGAGCCTTTGCCCGAGCCGGTATTTTCAAAGGGCATCAAGGGAAAGAAGATAGCCATTGATGCAGGGCATGGCGGCGAGGATGTCGGCGCCATTGGTACCACAGGGACTTATGAAAAGACTATAACCTTGAATATTGCCAAGGAAGTAAAGCGTCTGCTGGAAAAAGCGGGCGCAAAGGTGATAATGACGCGCGAGACTGACACGGAGGTATCGCCCAAGCATAAGAAAGCGACGGATATAGACGAGCTTCAGGCGCGCTGCGATGTCGCGAATAAAGCGAAGGCCGATATATTCGTGAGCATACACATGGATTCATTTACGAGTCGTGATGCCAGCGGCACGACCGCCTACTTTTATGTCAAGGGCACGGCGACGAGCAAGCGGCTTGCCTCATCCATTCAGTCGGCTTTGGTGAAGGAGATAAACACGCAAAGCCGTGGCACGAAGTCTTGCAATTTCTATGTCGTCAGAAAGACCACGATGCCCGCCACGCTCATAGAGGTGGCATTCATTTCCAATCCGAAAGAGGAGCGAATGATGAAGTCGGAGAAGGGCGTGAAAAAAGCGGCTGTCGGTATCGTCAATGGAATATCCAATTTTTTTGATGCCGAAACTGCTGATAAGTAAATTTAGAATGGGAGCTTATTGATGCTTGTTTTGGGGATTGACCCTGGCACCGCGATATGCGGCTATGGCCTAGTCGAGGCGGCGCAAGGGAGCCGCCTTATCCCGCATGAGTACGGGGCGATTACGACGAGCCCGAAAGCGCTCATGCAGGATCGCCTGATGAAAATATATGACAATCTCGATGAGATAATCAAAAAATATCATCCTGACGCTATGGGCGTGGAGCAGCTTTTTTTCAATCGCAATGCGACTACGGCTATACCCGTGGGGCAGGCAAGGGGAGTCGCGCTGCTGGCGGCGGCAAAAAACGGTATTGAGCTGGTCGAGAGGACGCCCCTTCAGGTCAA
Source organism: Schwartzia sp. (in: firmicutes) (assembly GCA_017458745.1). Lineage (GTDB taxonomy): Bacteria > Bacillota > Negativicutes > Selenomonadales > Selenomonadaceae > RUG024. Next base: position 7,064 of record JAFTAB010000025.1, read on the forward strand.
ACAATCCGTGACGGGATATGGCAAAGCTACTAAAGAGCAGGTTATTTATATGGTGACGAAGATTCTTTGCCTGAAGGAGCCGCCGCACCCCGACGACGTGGCGGATGCCCTCGCTGTAGCAATCTGCACTCTTCACACGATGAGCAGCGTGCAGTGGCGCAATAGATAGCATGATGATTTTGGAGGAATATAATGATAGGGTTTCTGCGCGGCAAGGTCGCGCATCTTTTGCCGGAATATTGCCTGATTGATGTGGGCGGGGTTGGATACATTGTGTATGTTTCGCAATCGACTCGCGGTCGCCTTTCGCTGAATGAGGACGCGATGCTTTTCACTCATTTGGCCGTGCGTGAGGATGCGCTTACGCTTTATGGTTTTTCATCTCAGGAGGAGTACAATGTATTCCAGCTGCTTATATCGGTTTCGGGGATAGGGCCGAAAGTCGCGCTTGGCGTGCTGTCCGCGATAAATGTTGATGCGCTTTGCGCCGCCATACATGGTCAGCAGCTTTCGATATTGACTAAGCTGCCGGGCATCGGGAAAAAGACAGCCCAGCGCATGGTACTGGAGCTTAAGGATAAGGTGTCGTCTGAAGGAGCGGGGCAGGGGAATGAAGCTGAGCCGTCCGTGACGATTGGGGATGACCTTCTCAGTGAAGCTACAGCCGCACTGATGGCTCTTGGTTATTCATCGTCGGAGATAACGCCAGTTATTCGTCGCGCGGGTGACCTCAAAACAGTTCAGGAGATCATTCGGTTTGTGCTTCGTGAAATTGGGGGGAAATAAAGGGTGCAGGGGATGGAAGAAGAAGGACGCATCGTCGCTATGGATGAGCAGAAAAATGATGACTGGCAGTACAGCCTGCGCCCACGCAAACTCGCGGAATATATAGGCCAAGACAAGGCAAAGAAAAATCTCTCCGTGTACATAAAGGCGGCACTGAAGCGCGGCGAAGCACTTGACCATGTCCTGCTGTACGGGCCCCCGGGGCTCGGCAAGACAACGCTGGCTGGCATAGTGGCGAACGAGCTTGGAGTAAATTTTCGCATAACGTCGGGGCCGGCGATTGAACGCTCCGGCGATTTGGCCGCTTTGCTTACAAATTTGTCCGAGCGTGATGTTCTTTTTATTGATGAGATTCATCGTCTTTCCCGTGCCGTTGAGGAGGTTCTTTACTCGGCGATGGAAGACTACGCGCTTGATATTGTCATCGGAAAGGGGCCTTCCGCGCGCTCGATTCGTCTTGATATAGCGCCGTTCACGCTCGTTGGCGCCACTACAAGGGTCGGGGCACTGGCGCCGCCTCTGCGTGACAGGTTCGGCGTGGTTGAGCATTTGGAATATTATGATGCGCAGGCACTTGTGGAGATAATAAAAAGAGCGGCTGAAATATTGAAAATTGAGATAGACGCTCATGGCGCCGAGGAGATAGCTAGTCGCTCGCGTGGGACCCCGCGCATTGCAAACAGGCTGCTGAAGCGTGTGCGTGATTTTGCTGAGGTCGAGGGGAAAGGCGTTATCACGGCGGCAATGGCTGATACAGCCCTTGAGAGGCTTGAGATTGACAAGGTCGGGCTTGACCGCACTGACAGGCGGATGCTTATGGCGATGATAAAAAAATTTGGCGGGGGGCCCGTGGGTCTTGATACGCTTGCCGCATCGATAAGCGAGGAGACTGATACGATAGCTGATGTCTATGAGCCGTATCTTTTGCAGCTTGGCCTTATCATGCGCACGCCGCGAGGCAGAGTGGTGACGAGGATGGGATATGACCATATGAATGTGCCGTTCGTTGAGAAGAATAATCAAGGCTCAGAGGAGTCATTGTTTTGATTGATTGTCAGGGAGTGTAATTGTGAGGCTTTTACTTCATATGTGCTGCGGGCCGTGCTCATGCTACCCGGTGAAAAGGCTGCGCGGCGAGGGGATAGAGCCCGAGGGATATTTCTTTAATCCCAATATTCATCCTTACACGGAGTGGGATCACAGATTGAAGACGGCAAAGGAATTTGCCGAGAAGGTGAAAATGGAAATACACGTCGATGATAATTATCGTCTGCGTGATTTTCTGCGGCGAGCGCTTATTGCCGAGGAAAATGAGAAGGGCAACGGCAGATGCGCTATGTGCTACACTTGGAGGCTTGGCGAGGCGGCACGCTACGCAAAGGAAAATGGCTACGACGCTTTTACTTCCACGCTTTTTTATAGTATTTATCAGCAGCACGATTTGATGCGCGAGACGGCGGAGCGTTTTTCCGCGGAATATGGAATAGATTTTTATTATGAGGATTTTCGCCCCGGCTGGCAGGAGGGCATCGACATATCTCATGAGCTTGGGCTTTATCGCCAGCCGTATTGTGGCTGCATATTCAGCGAGGAAGAGAGATATTCCAGAGCCATCAGAAAAGCTCGCAGGAAAGCCTTTAAGGCCTTGAAGGCGAAAAGGCTTGCAGAGGAAAGGGAAATTAATAAGTCGGGGAATGAGGAGGCAAGGCCTGCATGAGGTATGATTTCAAAAGGTCAATTTTTGTTTTATTGGTGCTCGTTTGCAGTCTTGTTTTTTCATCGGCTGCATTTGCGCTCCCGTCGGACAGGAGCAACGTGGGACTCCCCGAGGAAGCTCAATCGTCGCATGATAATCCCACGGGAAAGAGCGCAAATCACAGCTCGACAACGGCGCATAAGCCTGATGGTAATAAGCCCGAGGGCGATTCAAATGACAAAAAGGATAAGAAAAAAAGTGACAAGTCAAAAGAAAAGAAAGTAGATGAAGAAAAAAAGCAACGTGATTTCAGCAAGAAGGATGAAACTCTTATCCGCGTCGGAATAGCTAGAGGACAAGATGCTGCCGTTATGACGGCGGGAGATGGCTTCGTGGTTCGCGATGAATCTACTGACGCAGGACTCGTCCAGTTCAAAAAGGGTGAAGTGTTGACCGTATCGGCACGCGGCCGTCAGATGTTTTTGAATGGCAAAGCCATTTCGGCGAAAAGTATAAAGGTCATGACATCCGACCCGCGTTCCTCGATGAAGCTCTCGTACGCCAACAGTCCTTATCATGGTCATTTCGTGATCAGGCTGACGTCTGACGGGCTGACTGTCATAAACGTGGTGGGTCTTGACGATTACATCGCGGGCGTGCTGGATGAAGAAATGGGCTCCGATTGGCCTCAGGAGGCGCTGAAAGCGCAGGCTGTGGCTGCAAGGACTTTTGCGATGTACTCCATGAAAAAGCATGAATCTGATGGCTTTGATGTCTGCGCCGATACCCATTGCCAAGTTTATGGGGGCATAGCGTCCGAAAGCAAATCGGGACTTCTTGCCGTTTCGGCGACACGCGGCGAAATTATGACTTACGATGATAAGCCAATCTATGCGGCGTTTCACGCATCGGCGGGCGGCTGGACGGCTGGCAGCGAGGAGGCAGGTGGCAATGCAGTCCCGTATCTCCGCTCGGTGCGAAGCGATGATATGGCTGCTCCAAATGCTAATTGGCGCGAGTCGTTTACTGTCGATGAGGTAACCCGCGAATTGAAATCCGCTGGTTATAACATAGGGACATTGAAAAAAATTGAGCTTTCGCCCCTTGACGAGGAAAAAGTCAGCAAGCATGAAAGTTCAAAAGACAGATACCCGTCGGGCAGAGTCAAGGAAGCAAAATTCGTAGGCTCATTGAAGACTGTCGCGGTTGAAGGAACAAAGCTGCGCTGGATTTTTTCTCTTAACAGCACTCGTTTTGATATACGGCTGGGCGATGAAAAATCGAGCAAGCCAAATAAAAGCGGGGTCATCGAGATAAAAAAGCCGGGCAGCGATAAAATTACATTCAATGGCTATGGCTTTGGGCATGGCATGGGGATGTCGCAATGGGGAGCGTACAAGATGGCCGCGAAGCATGGGTATCACGATATACTTAATCATTACTATTCAAATGTATCGTTTAAAAAATTGTTTTAGAATGTATTGACGAAGAAATTCGTCTGCTGCTGAAAATATTATTGTTTTAGGTAATCTCTAAAATCTGCTTTTCGTGAAACCCCTCCGGTGCTTTGCGAGAAACACTCCGTTGGACTGTTTCTCCCCTTTCAGGGAAGGACTGGGGTTACTGCCTCCCCTGAAAGGGGGTGCTTTGCGCGGGAGTCCAGTGGACTCCCCGGACGTTGCCCGAAGGGCGGAGGGGTTCAAACGAAGATTTGAGTTTTTAGAGGTTCCTTTAGTTGATTGAGGTTAGTCAAATTGCTTTTATCCGATTTTGATTATGATTTGCCGGAGAAATTGATTGCGCAGACTCCCGTGGAGCCACGGAACGCCTCCCGCCTTATGGTTCTGAATCCTGCCGATGAGACGATAGAGCATCATCATTTTTATGATTTGCAGCAATTTCTTGTGCCGGGTGATACTCTCATTTTTAATGACACGCGCGTTATGCCGGCGAGGCTCATCGGCCATCGCGAACCGTCCGGCGGCAAAGTGGAGGTTTTCCTGCTGAGGCGCATTGCCGGCGATGAATGGGAGACGCTGGTGCAGCCAGGCAGGAAAGCGCCGGAGGGCACCGTCATAAGTTTTGCCGACGAGCTAAAATGTGAGGTCGCAGGCAAAACGGATTTTGGTGGTCGAATCGTGAAATTTCATTATGATGGAATTTTTGAGGAGATTCTTGACAGGCTGGGGGAGACGCCGCTCCCTCCATACATTCATGAAAAACTGGAGGACAGCGAGCGTTATCAGACTGTTTATAATCGTGAGGCGGGCTCAGCGGCAGCGCCGACGGCGGGCCTTCATTTTACAAAGGAGCAAATGGAGGAACTGAAAAATTACGGCGTGAATCTCGGATTTTTGACTCTTCACGTTGGGCTTGGCACGTTTCGCCCGGTAAAGACGGAGAATATCGAGGAGCATCATATGCACCGCGAGTATTATTCCATAAGCGACGAGACGGCAAGGCTCATAATGGACACTAAAAAGAGAGGCCGCCGCGTGGTAGCCGTGGGCACGACGTCGATTCGCACGCTTGAGGCTGCGGCGACTGCTGAAAATGAAATAGCCGGCAGGTCGGGATTTACCGAGATTTTTATTTATCCGGGCTATTCTTTTAAAATCGTCGATGCAATAATAACAAATTTCCACTTGCCAAAATCAACGCTCATAATGCTGATAAGCGCATTTGCCGGGCGCGAGTTTGTGCTACGGGCATATAAAGAGGCCGTAAAGGAAAGGTACAGATTTTTTTCTTTCGGCGATGCGATGTACATCGGGGAAAGAGCCGTCAAAAAATGACGGCGTGTGATATGAGGGAATAGTATGGCTGCACAAAAAAATTTCAAATTCGCACGTCGTGTTGTTGTGAAGGTCGGCACATCCACTATCACTTATAAAAATCGTAAGCCGAATCTTTTGCGTATTGAAAAGCTGGTGCGTGAGATAGCGGGACTGGCGAATGAGGGCTATGAGATGGTGCTCGTGACCTCCGGGGCGATCGCGGTTGGCATGGATCGCATGGGGCTCACGGAAAAGCCGAGGGCGATACCTGAGAAGCAGGCGGTGGCGGCTGTCGGGCAGGCCGTGCTGATGAATATTTATGAGAGGCTTTTTGGGGAGTACGGGCAGACCGCGGGGCAGGTGCTGCTGTCGCGTGAAAATTCGACGCGCCACAACCAGTACACTAATTCAAGGAACGCCCTGATGACGATGCTCGGGATGGGGATTGTTCCCGTTGTCAATGAAAACGACGCGGTCACTGTCGATGAGATAAAAATCGGTGACAACGACACGCTTTCGGCGACTGTGGCGCTCCTCATTGATGCCGACGCGCTGATTTTGCTTTCCGACGTCGATGGATTATATACGTCTAATCCGATGACGAGCAGCGATGCAAAGCTCATACGCGTGGTAAAAGAAATAACGCCTGAGATTGAGTCTCTGGCCGGGGAGCCGGAGACGCAGGTCGGCACCGGAGGAATGTATACTAAGCTCAAAGCCGCAAAGATGGCAATGAATTCAGGTGTCATGATGGCTATTGTCAGCGGTGAAATGGATGGGGCAATTCGTGCCGTTTTGTCGGGTGAGGAAGTGGGCACGATGTTTCCCGCGAAAGAATCGCATCTCGCGGCTCGAAAGAGCTGGCTTGCATTCGGAAAGAGCATAGCGGGAGATATAGTCGTTGATGATGGATGCGAGCGAGCGATGATGGGCGGGGCAAGTCTTCTGGCGGCAGGAATAGAATGTATTGAGGGGGAGTTTGAAAAAAATTCGACTGTCCGCGTGATGAACAAAAAGGGCAGAGAGATTGCCAGGGGCATAGTCAACTTTGACAATAAAACATTGTCAAAGATTAAAAAGCTGAGATCAGGGGAAATTCAGAAGATGCTTGGCATAGATGTTCCCGATGAGGTAATTCATAGGGACAATATGGTCATAATGGAATAAAAAAATTACCGCCGGGAAAATTGCCGACGGTAATTTTTTTGCGATTTATTAACGGACTTTGCCCTTTTTCTTTTTATGCCTGTAATACAAAAATCCTATCACGGCCACGCAGATAATGACGAAGATGATGCTGGCAGTGTGCCCGATTTCCAGCAGATATTCCCAGCTTTCCCCGAGGAACATGCCGCCGCCTATGATCAGCGCAGTCCACGGGAGCGAGCCAAGTATGGTGAGCGTCAAAAATTTGATGAAGTTGACTCTGGCGAACCCAGCGGGAAGCGATATGAAAGTTCGTATCACCGGGAGCATTCTGCTGAAAAAGACGGCACTGAGGCCATACCTGTCAAACCATTTCTGAGCCATGTCCACATGGGATTTTTTTATAAAAAAATAGTGGCCATATTTATCAACGAATTTTCTGCCGCCGCGATGGCCTACCTCGTATGCGAATATGGAGCCAAGAACGCCGCCTATCATGCCGTAAATCAGCGCGCCCCAGAAATCCATTCTTCCGGCATAGACAAGGTACCCGGCGAATCCGAGAATCAGCTCGGAGGGGATTGGGATGCAGGCGTTTTCCATTCCCATAAGCAGCGCGACGGCAAAGTAACCCCACTCGTCGATAAAAGACAAAAAAATCTCAGAAAAACTACCCATGATTACTCCTTTACGTTCAAATGAAATTAAATCGAATTATGGCTCTGTTTGCAGAGAGCGGTACCAAACAAAAACAAGACATTATATCATATTTTGGAAAATATCAAAATATAATTGTGAAATAAAAAAACGAGCCATATATAATGGCTCGTTTGAATTTTGTGGTGCCTCAGAGTGGAATCGAACCGCTGACACAA
>JAFTAB010000154.1 GCA_017458745.1 Schwartzia sp. (in: firmicutes)
CTCCCGCTTCTTAAGCGGGAGATAAGCGCCCGTAAGGCAATGGGTAAATTCGACTAAAGTCAGTGGGAGTATAAAACTCCCACTGACTAAGTCTCATTTTATAAACTCATCCCTGCACTTCGTGCCGCCCTCCTCTGAGAGGAGATCTTTAGCCACCATCTTTGATGATGTGACGGAGGAAGTTACTCGTCTTTCTCGTGGGGGACGGTGTAAACATGGGTGTTGCCCGCGTTGAGTGTCTGCGCGGCCTCGTAGGTTATGCCGTCGTCGGTGTATACGGCGTCGATTGCGTTGAGCGGAAGCAGCGGAGCCACGCCGGATTTTTTGAATTTCACTGACTCCGTGAGCACGATGACGCTTTTCGCGTGCTTCGCCATCGCCCTTATCGTCTCGGCGCGCATTAGGTTGTTGCTCATGAACTCGCCCTCGTCGAACCCGTCTATGCCGACGAATAATTTATTGACAGAGAAATCGCTCAGGCACTTTTTCACCATCGGGCCGACGACGACCTCGGACTCATTTTGGTAATCCCCGCCGAGCAGTATGATATGGACGCTGGACGAGCTGCGTATGAATGACGCGATGAAAGCGGAATTTGTGATGATGGTGATGCTGCTTCTGTTCCTCGCCAGCTCCTTAGCGAGAAGCGTGCAGCATGAGCCGGACTCTATCATGATTGTCTCGCCGGAGTGCACTGTCTCGGCAGCGCGGAGCGCGATTCTGTGCTTCGTCTCATAGTTGAATGAGAGGTGGATGCCTATGTCGTCGCTCTCCGACATCGAGGCGAAGCCATGCTCGCGCCGCAGCAGCCCCATCTGGGCGAGCATCGACAAATCCTTTCGTATGGTCACCTCAGATACGTCGAGCAGGCTCGACAGTTCCGTAACAGCAACACGCTTTTTTTCATTCACTATGTTCAGAAGTTTCGTGTGACGTATGTTCATGAGGCTCATCCTTTCATTCGTGAATACTAAATTCACAGAAAATTATATCAAAAATTTTTTGCAAAAAAAACAGCCACGAAACAATTTTTTCATGGCTGTTTATAGTCTCTGCGTTTTTCAAATATCACGCGTTGGCTTTTTTGAATTTCTCCATGAAGTCGGCGAGCTTCTCGACGCCCTCGATGGGCATCGCGTTGTAGATGGAGGCTCTCATGCCGCCGACGGAGCGGTGACCCTTGACTCCGCAGAGGTCTATCGCCTTCGCCTCGTCGACGAATTTTTTCTCCAGCTCCTCGCTCGGCAGGCGGAAAGTCACGTTCATGAAAGAGCGGCTTTCCTTGCTGGCGTGCCCGCGATAAAATCCGTTTGAATTGTCAATGACATCGTACAGGAGCTTTGACTTCTTCGCGTTGCGCTCCGCCATCGCGGCGAGGCCGCCCTGCTTCTTGAGCCACGCGGCGGTCTTGCCGACCATGTAAATGCAGAAAGCCGGGGGAGTGTTGTAGAGCGAATTTTTTTCGAGGTGAGTCGAGTAGCGCATTATGGTCGGTATGTCAGTCGGGCTCTTCTCGAGGAAAGATTTTTTGGCGACCACGACCACCACGCCCGCGGGGCCGAGATTTTTCTGCGCTCCGGCGTATATGAAAGTGAACTTCTTGAAATCAATGGGGCGCGAGAGCATATCCGAGGACATATCGGCGACGAGGGGGACATTGCCCGTCTCGGGGATATAGTGATACTCCGTGCCGTAGATGGTGTTGTTGTAGCAGACATGGAGATAGGCGGCATCCTGCGGCACCTTTATCTCGTCCTGAGTCGGGACATGACGGAAATCGTCGTCCTTCGACGAGCCTGCGATAGTGCCGACCTCCAGCACCTTTGCCTCTTTGTATGCCTTCTCCGCGAAGCTGCCCGATATCACATAGGCCCCCTTGTGCTCCTCTGTCGCAAAGTTCGCAGGGATCATCGCGAACTGGAGCGATGCGCCGCCTTGGAGGAAAAGCACCTCGTAGTCGTCGCCGAGCCCCATCAGCTCTTTTATATCAGCCTTGGCATCATTCAGCACCTTCTCAAATTCCTTGGCGCGGTGGCTTATCTCGATGATGGATTCGCCCGTACCGGCAAAATTGAGAAATTCCGACTGCGCCTCCTTGAGCACCTCCAAGGGCTGCACCGCAGGGCCGGGATTGAAATTATAAACGCGATTTGCTTCCATTAATATTACCTCCTGCAAGTTAATTGAAAAAATTGAAAAAATCAAAAAACTACATTTATTTTATCTTTTGCGCCCTCCCGCGTCAAGGCGAAAGTCATTTAAGAAACATGGCAAAAAATCCGTTGCGGGATAAAGTGTTTCCGTAAGGAAACAATGATTAAGTCAAGTCGGGGCGGGACTTATTCAGAGCTTCCGTAACTATTTTCTTGACGTTTGCCCTGCCAATCCTTATAATTATAATCGCTATAAAGTATGTGCTTGCTTTTGTTGAAAATTTTTTCTGTTAAAATTCATCGTGCCGGTACGCCGAGGCAATGAATTGTTTCGGCAGGGCAAAAAAAGGAGCGAGGTTTTATGAAGGTACTTGCAGCGGACGGCGTCTCGCCGAAGGGTATTGAGATTCTGCGCGACGCGGGATTTGAGGTCGTGGTGAAGGACAAGCTGCCGGCAGATGAGCTGCTGGCGACGATAGGCGATTTTGATGCGCTTATTGTGCGCTCGGCGTCCAAGGTGACGAAGGAGGTCATCGAGAAGGCCGATAAGCTGAAAATCATCGGCCGCGCCGGTGTCGGCGTTGACAACATTGATGTCCCTGCCGCGACGGAGCATGGCATAGTTGTCATCAATTCGCCGGGAGGCAACACGATTGCGGCGACAGAGCACACGATGGGCATGATGCTCGCGATGTCCCGCTTTATACCGATAGCCAACGAGACTACCCAGAAAGGCGAGTGGAATCGCAAGAAGTATGTCGGAGTTGAGCTTCGCGGGAAGACTCTCGGCGTGGTCGGGCTTGGCCGCATAGGCGCGGGCGTCGCTAAGAGGGCGCAGTCCTTTGAGATGAACGTCATCGGCTACGACCCGTATGTCACCGAGGAACGCGCCCAGAAAATGGGAGTCGAGCTCGTTGATCTCGACGGCATCATCGCGCGCTCGGATTTCATCACGGTTCACATGCCGCTGACAGCCGAGACCCGCAATATGTTCAACAAAGACAATATCTGCAAGATGAAGAAGGGCGTGCGCCTTATCAACTGCGCCCGAGGCGGCATAATAAACGAGCAGGATCTGGCGGACGCCGTTAAAAGCGGTCAGGTCGCAGGCGCCGCCATCGACGTCTACACGTCAGAGCCTATTCCCGAAAATCATCCGCTCATCGGCGTGCCGGGCATCGTGCTCACGCCTCATCTCGGCGCGTCCACGGTCGAGGCGCAGATAGGAGTCTCGATTGACGTCGCCGAGGGCATCAAGGCCGCGCTCAATGACGAGCCTGTCATGACGGCCGTGAATATGGCGCCTGTCTCGCAGCAAGTGATGAAGGTCATAAAGCCGTACTTTGACCTCGCGGAGCGCCTCGGCTGCATGGCCAGCGCGCTCGCCGACGGGCCTGTCCGCACGGTGGAGGCGGAGTACACAGGGGGCATCACCGATGTCTCGACGAAGCTCCTCACCACGGCAGTGTTAAAGGGAATGCTCAATCCAATACTTGAGACGAATGTCAACTATGTCAATGCGCCGAGTCTGGCGAAAGAGCGCGGCATAACGGTGCGCGAGGTCAAAAACAAGGAGACGGCGAATTTCGCAAATCTTATCAGCGTCAAGGTCATGACGGACAAGAAGACAGTGACGCTGGAGGGGGCACTCTTCGGCGACGAGGGGCGCATCGTCTCGATTGACGGCTATCGCGTGGACGTCGACCCGCACAAGCGCATACTCATCTGCCCGCATATCAATCGGCCTGGCGTCATCGGAAAGGTCGGCTCGATCATGGGCGAGGCCAATATCAATATCTCAGGTATGCAGGTCGGCAAGACGGAGCAGGAGGGCACGAATATCATGGTGCTGATCGTTGACAACGACATACCTGACACGGTGATAGACAAGGTGACAGCTATTGACGGCATATTCGGGGCAAAGCTGATAAACTTTGATTTGCTGTAATAGAAAATAAATAGAGGCGAACAAGCTCGGTCGCATTGAAAGGGCTTGTTCGTTTTTTTTATCTCACTTATTTTTTTATCCAAATTATATAAGTTTTGTTTTAGTGAACCATAAATCATGGGTATTTCGTCGTGTTGGCACATCATGTTTTATGGAGTATAATCCCTCTATAATGTGTCTTTCGGCAATATATAATTTTTAAGGAAGGAGAGCATTTTTATGGGAATCAGGCAAAAGTTTTTCGCGCTCGCGGGGCTCGTCGGCTTCTTGCTGGCGCTCGTTTCTGTTATCGGGTTTTACACCGCAAGCACTAATCTGAATGAGACGCTTGCGCGGGAGATTGTGTCCACGGTCAGAACGGAGGGGGCGGAGCTCGAAGGATGGCTGCTCGAAAAGAAGGCCTCCGCCACCTACGCGGCAAGTTTGATGACCGGGTTCAACGGCAACATGGCTCGCATCAAGTCGATCGAGTCGCTTTCGCTTGTCGCGTCGGATCCAGAGATTCTTGATCTCAATATAGGCGCGGAGGACGGCTATTTCGCCTCGCTGAAGACGGGCGACAGCACGGGGCGCCTTGACCCGCGGACGCGCCCATGGTACAACGACGCGAAAAAGGCGGGCAAGACTGTATTCACTGACCCATACGTTGACAAGAACACGAACACTCTCGTGGTTTCTGCCGTCGCTCCTTTCCAAGTGAACAATGCTTTCGGCGGAACGCTTTGCACCGACGTCGGGCTTGATGTCGTGACGAAGAAGGCGAAGGAATTAAAATACCGCAATCAGGGCGTCGGCATTGTCATCGACAAGTCGGGCAAGGTCCTCGCCTCTGCCACCGATGTCAAACCGATGACCGAGTTCAATGCGCTGCCGGGCATAGGCTCGCATCTTGAAGAGATGATAAAGGCAAAGGATGGATTCTTCACCTATGAGGACAGCAATGGCGATAATGTGTTTGCCTATGTGACTATCCCGTCAACCGGCTGGATGCTCGGCCTTTCCATCCCGTATGATTTCGTTTACGAGGCGCTCATAAAGCTCAAAATAACTTACGGTATCCTGACGGTGGTCGGCCTTTTGATTGTCACGGTGGTCTGCTTGCAGTTTGCAAGCCGTATAACTCGACCTATCATTGAGCTGGAGGAGCACGCGAGGGAGCTCGCCTCAGGCAATCTGCGCCAGCAGCCGATCGATGCGTCGTCCAGCGACGAGATTGGATCTCTTGCCCGCGCTTTCAATGAGATGCAGTCGAGCCTCAAGACGCTCATAAGCCACATGACGACCACCTCCGAGCAGGTCGCGTCGTCCTCCGAGGAGCTGACAGCAGGCTCGCATCAGGCGGCTCAGGCAGCGACAAACGTCGCGGAGACGGTCGTCGAGGTCGCGGGCGGCATGGAGAAGCAGCTCACGAATATCGGCGAGGCAAAGCAAAACGTCGACTCCGCGTTTGCTGACATCCAGAGCATGACACTCGAGGCGAAGGAGGCGGCCGAGGCATCCGCCAAGACGAAGGACGCCGCCCTGCAAGGCGCGGATCTCATGAAGGGCGCTATGGCTCGCATGGAGCAAATCGAGTCGAGCGTCATGAGCTCGGCCGGGGTCGTGAAGAAACTCGGCGAAAGCTCGCAGCAAATCGGCCAGATTGTTGAAAGCATATCGGCGATTGCCGACCAGACGAATCTGCTCGCGCTGAACGCGGCAATAGAGGCGGCTCGCGCCGGAGAGGCCGGGCGAGGATTCTCCGTCGTCGCCGAGGAAGTCAGGAAGCTCGCCGAGCAGTCGCAAATCTCGGCGGAGGAAATCAAAAAACGTATTTCCACCATACAGGAAGACACGGACGATGCGGTCGTGGCCATGGAGGCGGGAACCAACGAGGTGCATCAGGGCACTGCCGCCATACGCGAGGTAGGCGAGCAGTTCGGCGAGATTATGTCGATGGTCGAGAACATCGAGGCGCGTATGCAGGGCATCAGCAAATCCGTCGATAAGATCTCGCAGAACACGAATAATATAGTCTCCGCTGTTGACGACATCGACAACGTCAGCAGAAAGACGTCCGAGCACACGCAGACAATCTCGGCGGCCGCCGAGGAGCAGTCGGCATCGAGCGAGGAAATTGCCTCCGCTTCGCAGGCACTCTCCACTTTGGCATCCGACCTGCAAACGGCAATCGGAAAATTCAAAATTTGAGTATTAAAGTTAAAAGCCCATGTCTTATGACATGGGCTTTTTCGTTCGGCAGTTTGATTATTACGAGAGTGTAAAATTTTTTTGTTTATTTTAAATAAAAAGAGGTTTTTCTTAAAAAATGTCTAATATATATTATTACCAAAATTTTTTTACATAAATCAGTGGAAATTGACGGTCGAAAATTTCCATAGGGAGGAGAAAAAATGGGTATCAGACAAAAGTTTTTCTTGTTGTCGGGCATTGCGGGGCTCATCATGGCGATTGTTTCAATTGTGGGCTACATGACCGCGTCAAATGTCCTGACTAAGACAATCGAGGATGAGATCATCGCGGAGGTCGGTCGTCAGTCCGCGCAGGCGGAGGGCTGGCTGCTTGAAAAGGGACAGATCGCTGAGTCCACCGCGGCTTTTTTCAGCCAGATTCCAAAGGAGCAGGAAGCGGTCGCCCGGAGCGGCCTCACTACGACCCTTGGCGTTGACGACAAAGAAGTGCTCGCGCTGACGAACGTCCTTGAGGATAATTTCGCGTGGTCGTCAATCGGCGGCAATATGACCGGCAAGAATGAGTGGACAAAGCGGCCGTGGTATGTCGACGCGAAAAAAGCCGGCAAGACGATATACACCGACCCGTACAAGGATGCCACCACCGGCTCCATGGTCGTCACGATAGCGACGCCTTTCAAGCGCAAGGACGCTCCCGGCGGCGCTGTCTGCATTGACGTGAAGATGGACGCGCTCACTGCGCAGGCGGCAGCGGCGAAGTATCTCGGACAAGGAAAGGGCATGATATTCAACCCGCACAGCGGAATCATCATCGCCTCCGCGGATACGGGGGAGGCACTGAAAAATATCTCGGAGAATTTAGTCCTGAAAGAGCATATAGATGAATTTAAGAAAAACAAGAAGGGCTTTTTCGTGTCAACTGCCGGCGGCGAGGAAAAGGTCGTCGGCTACTCCGCGATACCCGAGTCCGGCTGGGTGGTCGCGATTTCCGCTCCGTCCAGCTTCGTGTTTGAGCATTTGCGGACACTCAAAATGCTCTACGCCGCGCTGACGATTATCGGGCTCGTGCTGATGGTCGCCGCGTGTCTCGTATTCTCTACCCGCATCGTGCGCGTCATCGTCGCGCTCCAGCAGCGTGTCGCCGAGATAGCCGACGGCCGCCTCGACCAGCCGAGTCTTGAGGTCGATTCATCCGATGAGCTGGGCGCGCTCTCGGGCGACGTGAACAAGATGAAGGAAAATCTGCGCGGTCTGATCAAGCAGATGGCGCAGACGGCGGAGCAGGTCGCTTCCTCCTCGCAGGAGCTGACGGCGGGAGCGCATCAGGCCGCGGAGGCTGCGACGGATGTCGCGCAGACTGTCGTTGAGGTCGCGAACGGCATGGAGAAGCAGCTTGCCTCGATAGACGGCACAAAGAAAGAAGTCGATGCCGCTTTCATAAATATCACGAACATGACGAAGCAGAGCGAGTCAGCGGCGAGCGACTCGCAGGAGACGGCGAGAGCCGCGCAGAAGGGCGGAGAGCTCATGCAGGGAGCGATGACCCGCATGGACGGCATCGAGCAGAGCGTCATGAATTCCGCCGAGGTCGTCAAAAAGCTCGGCGAGAATTCGCAGGCCATCGGGCAGATTGTCGATACCATATCGGCGATTTCCGATCAGACGAATTTGCTCGCTCTGAATGCCGCCATTGAGGCGGCGCGCGCAGGCGAGCACGGCAGAGGATTCGCTGTCGTCGCCGAGGAGGTAAGGAAGCTCGCGGGCGAGTCACAGACATCGGCGGAGCAGATAAAGGAGCGCATTTCCACCATACAGAGCGATACTGAGGCCGCAGTCGTGGCCATGCAGCGCGGCACTGACGAAGTGAAGGAAGGCTCTGCCGCTATCCGTGAGGTCGGGGAGCAGTTCAAGACCATCCTCTCCATGGTGCAGGGAATCGAGAAAAAGATGACGGAGATCCGTGGCTCGGCGGAGGTCGTCGCCAATGGCACGACGAATATCGTGGACGCGGTAGACTCCATCGACGAGGTCAGCCGCACCACGAGCATGCACACCCAGACGATAAGCGCGGCCGCGGAGGAACAGAGCGCGTCAAGCGAGGAGATAGCGAGCGCGTCGTCGTCGCTGGCGACTTTGGCCGGAGACCTTCAGGCGGCAACGAACAAGTTCAAAGTATAAGAAATATATTTCCGCCAATATTGTATAAAAAATTTGGAATGAAAAAGCTAAGTCTTTTCATTCCAAATTTTTTTATGTTTAATTATATAATTTTGTTATCTAAAATACTAAAAAAGTGCTTAAGATTTTTTTAATTTTATACGATAACATAAGTAGAATTATTTGAGTGCATTTGCTACGTCTGTACGATTCAAGGATGACGACCGAAAGAGAGGAAAAGTATGAAGCTCGTAGGAAAAAATAATATGCCCGCGGTGAACACGCTTGGCACTCTCAAAAAGAATACGAAGGCTAAGGGAAAGACGCTTGAGAAAATCTCGTCCGGCATGAGGATTAATAGCGCGGGCGATGACGCGTCGGGGCTGTCGATTTCCGAGCGCATGCGCGCGCAGATTCGCGGGCTCGATCAGGACGTGTGCAATACGGAGAACGGCATCAGCATGCTCAAAGTCGCCGAGGGCGGTGTCTCCTCGACCGTCGAGATTTTGACGACCATAAAAGAGAAAGCCCTTGACGCTGCGAACGACACGAACACCGACAAGGACAGGGAGACAATACAAAAGGAAATAGACCAGCTTGTGAATCAGTGCGACGACAACGCATATATCGAGTTCAACGGTATGCCCGTTCTCGATGGCTCGGCGCAGGTGCCGGCGCAGACCGTGAACGAGGTCATAGTGGACGCGCTCAGCTCGGAGTGGATCGAGAATTCTCTTGAGCAGATAGAGTACGGGTATGGCCTGACATTCGAGGACACCGACGCTTACGTCAGGGAAATGGATGTGAATTTTGTAAATCAGGGCGGCAACGCGCTGGCCTACGTTGAAAGCGATTCAAGAGCGCCGATTACCCATTTGTCGCTCAATATAAATATGGATTACTATAATAACATGGACTGGGAGGACGTCAACGGAAAAATAAATGGCAGCGGCCGCGCAAATTATTTGGATCGCACCATTGTCCATGAGATGACGCACGCTGTCATGGCGGCCAATATCAAAGGGTTTCACAGCCTCTATTTGTATATCAAGGAAGGCGCGGCGGAGTTGATTCACGGCGTCGATGACGCGCGCTATACCGAGATGGCCGGCTTTACTCCCGCCACTCTTGATACCGCTCTTCATGATACAGCCACTTCGGCTGCTCTTGGCAGCGGCAGCACGACACCTTACGCGGCCGGATATGTTTTTTTGCGCTATCTTGGAGCACAGAGCCCCGGAGAGCCGAGAGACGCTCTTCGCCGCTACATGGACTCGCTGAATAAAACCGCGGAATCGGGAATCGATGCGATGAACGCGGCGGTGAGCGCGGCATCCAAGGGGAAATTCAAGACACATGACGAGCTCGTGGCAGCCATAAACAGGGACTTTCTCGCCGTCACCGCGCAAGGCGGGAATGCGGAAACATTTTATAAAAAATATTGCGACATAGATTTGAAGGGCGGCAGTCCCGATGCTGATACCGGCAGCTTGGCGGGTTGGGACGCGTCCGGCACGGAGCGGCTGAATGCGGAAAAGACCGTGACCGAGGCCGGCTCGTCAAAATACTGGAAGCCGCCATTGGAAAAAAGCTCGCTCATAAACGGTCTGACGGTTCACTGGCCAGAGGGAACGACAGGCCAGATTGGCACGAAGATACTCCAGACGGGGACAAAGGCAAATCAGGGAATAAAGCTGCACGCTTTTGATATGCGAACGGAGGCCATCGGGCTGAGGGCAGCGGACGGCACGACCATAAGCGTTCGCACGCGGTATGATGCGTACAGGACAATAACTCGCTGCGACAAGGCTCTGCGTCGCGCCCTTGACGCGCAGACGACCATAGGCGCACTCATGATGCGTCTTGAATTTACCGCCAGGAATCTTGTCACCGCAAGTGAAAATGTCACGGCATCGGAATCCACGATACGCGACACGGACATGGCGGCGGCCATGAGCGAGTATGCCAAGGAAAGCGTCCTTGAGCAGGCAGCGCAGACCATGCTCTCCAAAGCCAATGACATGGGAAACAATACGCTCTCGACCGTCAACGGCGAGTCGAACGGCGCGCCCGGCTCTGTGAATAACGGCTCGGCTGTGTCCGCGGCCCACACGCTCACGAATAATCAGAATATGCTCTCCAAGAGTCTCGGCATGGTTTCGAGCGGCTTGCGCATACGCTCGGCTGCCGACGGCGCGTCGGAATATGCCATCGGCGAGAGAATGAAAATACAGGTTCGCGGACTGGAGCAGGACATACGGAATGTCAAGAACGGCGGGGATCTTGTCAAAATAGCCGAGGGCGGCATACAGAATATAGTTGACAACCTGCGCGACATGAAGCGCATGGCTCTCGACGCCGCGAACGACACGAACACCGA
>JAFTAB010000026.1 GCA_017458745.1 Schwartzia sp. (in: firmicutes)
CACGAGGAATTTGTCGGGAGTCAGGTCGACCCTGTCGATTAGCTTAGTGTACTTCATCACGGCGGAGTCGCCATCGCGGCGCACATCGCTCACAATCCTGTCGACGACTTCAGCCGCCGTGAGATCCGCGCCAAAGAGTTTCTTGTTTCCCTCGCGGATTTTCGGCGACAG
Source organism: Schwartzia sp. (in: firmicutes) (assembly GCA_017458745.1). Lineage (GTDB taxonomy): Bacteria > Bacillota > Negativicutes > Selenomonadales > Selenomonadaceae > RUG024. The sequence continues at coordinate 172 of JAFTAB010000026.1, forward strand.
CTCCACTTCATCAAAAGCGGGCTTTTTCAAAAGCCTCTCGATTTCATCAATTCCCTCGTCCTTCACGCTAACTATTCTCATCGTGTTATTCCTTTCTGAGATATTTATAATGAAACTTGTTCAGCCTAAATTTTTAATGATTTTTCTTCAGTATCTCCTCTATGTCCTCCATCAGCCTGTGAATCCGCGCGAATTTCAGGCGAAAGCTCACTCTGTTTGCGATCAGCCTCGCCGTCGCGTCCATTATGGAGACAATCTCGGTCAGATTATTCTCCTTTAGTGTCCTGCCCGTCTCAACGATGTCCACTATGCTCTCGGACAGCCCCACTATCGGGCCAAGCTCTATGGAGCCATTGAGCTTGACATATTCCATCTGCATTCCGTGCCGCGCAAAAAATTGCTCCGCGATGCGCGGGAATTTCGTCGCCACGCGCGTGTGGGCGTAGTCCGTGAGCCTCCCGCGCCGCTTGTCGCTCGGCACCGCCATCATCAGGTGGCACTTTCCGAATCCGAGGTCGAGCAGCTCATACACGTCCCGCCCCGACTCCGTCAGCACGTCCTTCCCGATGATTCCGATGTCCGCCGCGCCATACTCCACATATGTCGGCACATCGACAGTCTTTGATATGATGAACCTCACCTTGTCGCGCTCATTCTCGATCACCAGCTTTCGCGAGTCCTCCGAGAGGTTGTCCGCCGAGAGATGCGCCTTCGCAAGAAGCTCGGCCGACAGCGAGAAAAGTTTCCCCTTTGGCAGCGCGATTGTCAAATATTCGGATGAAGTAGCCTCCATTTGTAATCCTCCAAGAAATATGTCAATTTAATCCGTCAGCCTCACGCAGAATCTTAAGCTCCGCCTCATCGCCATCACTCCCGATGTCATGATGGCGGCGAATAATGCCCGCCTCACGTGCTAGCCCAATCGCTTCAAGCATATCCGCGCCGATTGAAGCGTGATGATAATACACGAAAAGCCATCGCGAGATTATGTCGCCCTTGCCGCTTTTCGCCCTGCGGCGCGACCAATCGGGAAACGCCGCGCCGAGCAGAACCGTCAGCGTCTTGCCCCAGACCCCGCCCATCGGCCCCATGTCGCCGTTTCTCCTGCCGACATCGTGAAGCAGCGCGCAGCGGGCAAGCAACCCATCATCAACATCGCAGCTCTTTCGCTGCGAAGCTATTTTCATAGCCGTGCGCGCAACGCTGACCGCATGGCACTGGTCGATGACCGCCATCGCAAAAAAAAGCGGCCTCGCCTCAATCGTCAGATGCCTTTCAATGAGCGCAATGTCGTCGGGCGTGATTTTTGCCCTCATGGCGCGGATGAACTGGCGTATGCGCTGCAAAATCATTTTATGTACGCGAGCGACTCATAACGCCGACGCAGCGGGCAATCATTCGCCTCCGCCTCGCTCATCGGCGACGTGGCAAGTGACGCCGCGATGCCCTCCGAGCGGTACCTCGTCGCCTCTCTTATCGCCTCGTCACGCTTGCCCTCCGCGTACGCGATGAAAACGCCACCGGCGTGACGCTCGGCGTATCGCCCCTCGCGCTCCAGCGCAAGCATCAGCCTCTCGATGCCAAGCGCGAATCCCGTCGCGGGGCATGGACTTCCGAAATCCGAAAGCAGCCTGTCATATCGCCCGCCGCCCGCGAGCGGGAATCCAAGCCCCGGCGTGTACGCCTCAAAGACCATGCCGGTGTAGTAGCTGAAATCGCGAATGACGCCAAGGTCGAAATAGACAAACTCATCCACGCCGTATGATTTCAGGAGCCGATAAATCTCCATGAGATTGCCAAGCGCCTCGCGGCTCTCATCGTTCGCGGCAATCCCTCGCGCCCTCTCGATGACCTCATCACCGCCATGCAGCAGCGGCAGCGACGCGAGCACCTCCCTCTGCCCGTCATCGAGCGAGGTCCCGCCAAGAGTCCCCCGCAGACCGACGAGGTCATGCTTTTCCATCATGCGGCGGATTTCATCCTGCTCGCTCGTGTCGAGTCCAAAATCCTTCATCAGCCCGTTGATGAACTTCACATTTCCCAGGCAAATCTGGAAATCCTTCAGCCCCGCGTCCTTTATGCACGTCGCCGCCAGAGCGATGACCTCAGCGTCGGCGGCGGGCGAGCTGCTGCCCATCAGCTCCACCCCCGCCTGATAAAACTCGCACTGGCGCCCCGCCTGTGCCTCCTCGTATCGGCAGACATTGCTCACATACGAGAGACGAATCGGCAGCGGCTCGCCCCTCATGCGGCTCGCCACGACGCGGGCAATCGGGGTCGTCATTTCATGGCGCAGGGCAAGCGTCCTGTTCTGCTTGTCAAAGAACTTGAAAAGGTGCGGCTCGATTGCCTCCCCCTCCGTCGTGAGCGTCGAAAGATACTCAATCGTCGGCGTCACGACCTCGTCATAGCCAAACAAAGTGAAAATACTCGAGATGCGCGTCTCAATCTCGCGTTTCCGAGCCGCCTCGCCCGGAAGAAAATCCCGCGTGCCGTACGGGATCTCCAGAATAATATCTTTTTCCTTCATATCGGTGATAATTCCCCTCCGAAAAATTTTGTGGGCTCACTTTTCTGTTTAATTATTAGCTTTTGAGGCGTCATGCAGGCGGGCAAGCACCTTCTTGTAGCCGTCCGCGCCATAATTAAGGCATCGCTTCACTCGGCTGATAGTCGCCGTGCTCGCCCCCGTGCGCTCGACAATCGCGTCATACGTCGCGCCCTCGTCCAGCATACGGGCAACCTCGAGACGCTGGCCGAGCGCCTTCAGCTCACTGACCGTGCAAATATCCTCAAAAAACTCATAGCACTCATCCGAATTTTTGAGCATCAGCACGGCAGCGCAAAGCCGGTCGTTCAGCTCGTCCCTCAATTTAGGATTGACCAAAAAAACACCCGCCTTCTTTTTCACTCTTCATTCCTTTATCATGCGAAAATCTTTTCAAAAATAATAGCACTAAATCTGATTTGATACAAGAAAAATTTGACGCTGTAAATTGCAATAGCAAATTGACGACTTCTCTCGGCATTTCATCAAGCATGCTTGACAAGAGCCGATTTTTTGTTAATATAAAAAATATAGTTTGTTTTCATATGTTACAAACGGTGAAATCGAATGGATAAAGTGAAAGAGCGACTGATATTTGTAAAAAAATATCTGAAATACATAATTCCGGGAATAATGCTGGCAGTTTTTCTTCTGCTCGAATTTTACAGCAGGAGCGCCGCGCTTATTTTCAACGAGGCCATGAAGCAGCAGGATATGCTTCGCGGCATTATCACCGCCGAAAAGATCACTGCTAACATCGGAGGTAATGTCAGTTTTGAAAATCTCGAGTGGAAAGCTCCGAACGGCGACCTGATTCTGATGATTCCCGACGGCAATTTTAAGGTGAGCATCTGGGACATTATCACGAAAAATTTTTCTTCGACCACTGTCAGCTCGCTGGCATTGAACAACGCCAAGGTATCAATTCATTTGAACGACGATATGAGCTGGGATTTCGTGAAAAATTCCAAGGCGCTGAATGCCGTACCGAAAGAAAAAAATCCCGACGTCGAATGGGAAAAAAATTTCAGCCTGAACGAAAAAAGCGAGGAAGAAATTGAGAAAATCCTCGCGAGGAGGCGCAAACTAAAGCAGCAGGAAATAGAAAAAAATTGGCATAATTTCAACCTCGAGGGGCATAAATTAAAGCTCCATCTGAAATTTAATAACTGCCGTATGGAAATTTTTTATCGGGAGCGTCACTACCTTTTGAGCAATGTGCGCTTACATACGGACGTGAACACGGATGACGCCATGAAGATAAAGGCCTCAACAGGGCGATTCGGCGGCACCATGATCGGCAACGGTCTGAGTGTGAACGGGTCGATAGATTTCAAGCCCTCTGTCCCGGAATGTCGCATCTCAGTCACGATAAATGAGGTTGACCCTTCATCTCTCGGATTAGGCGCAGATATCCATGACAAAATCACGCTGCACGCCAATATCAGCGGCGCAATCTCTCACCCCATCGGAAAAGGGACCTTGCACATGGATGAACTCCATATACCCGCGCTGAATTTTACGGATGTCGACGGGAAAATCGATTATGATGATTCCGTTTTGAAATTCACGGACGTCACGGCAAAGGTTTATGGCGGGAGTCTCCGCGCAGAGGGATGGTACGACCTCGACAGCCGCCATTACCAAATATACGGCCACGGCAAGGATCTGAAAACGAGGCACGCTTTCCCTGGGCAGCATCTCAACTGCGCCGTAAAATTGAATGTCAATATTGACTCAAAGGGCAGCGTAAAGACCACAACATACAGCGGGGATTTTTTGTCAGGCGAAGGCCATTACAACA
>JAFTAB010000155.1 GCA_017458745.1 Schwartzia sp. (in: firmicutes)
AAGGCAATGGGTAAATTCGACTAGATTCAGTTATTGGAGCCTCTTATGAGCAAAGCGAATTAGAGGCTCCTGTATGCATGGGGACGCGAAAGCGTCCATCGTAGGGAGTATAAAACTCCCACTGAATAAGTCTCATTTTATATTAGTCTCAGTTAAAAATTTTAAGAGCGCATGAGACATTCAATAGGTATAACCGCTTTGGGGCAAAGCGGTCTTTTTTTTATTTTTTGCAGGAAAACAAGAAAGGACTGTCGAATTTATTTGAAAAAGGAAAAAGGGGGGGAGAATATGTGTCCGGAAGAAAGCCGAGCCCGCAAGAATATGCTGCGCTGCATGCTGTGCGCGAACGCGCCCTGCGATGACGCTTGCGGGAAGGGCGTGAAGCCTGCAAGGCAGCTTAGGAGCGTATGGTTTGAGAATGAGCGCTTTGCGGCATCCCGCTTGCCGCCCGGCAATCCCTGCGCCGAATGTGCGGCTCCATGCGAAACCGCCTGCCTCCGGCGGGAGGAAGTGCCAATCAAAGCCATCCTGTCTTCCCTTGCGGAGGAAGTGCGACCACGCTCTGATATTTCCGTGCCAAAAGATGAAAATGCGCTTCGCACGGAGATATGCGGCGTTCCTTTGGAAAATCCGTTTCTGCTGTCTTCGTCGGTGGTGGCCAGCAATTACGATATGTGCTCGCGGGCCTTCGAGGCAGGTTGGGCGGGGGCCGCGTTCAAGACCATCTGCTCCTTTGACATACATGAGGCATCGCCCCGCTTATCCGCCGTTCACGATGCGAGCGGCGGCATAGTCGGATTCAAGAATATCGAGCAGCTTTCCGAGCACAGCGTGGCCGAAAACATGGAGATTTTTCAAAAGCTCAAGAAAAAATATCCCGCAAAGTTCATACTTGCCTCCATTATGGGGCGCAATGACGAGGAGTGGGAGGAACTGGCGCGTACCTGCGAGGAAAACGGGGCCGATGCCGTGGAGCTGAATTTTTCCTGCCCGAACATGATGGAGGAGGGGCTGGGCTCGGACATCGGGCAAGCCCCGTCCTTGGTGGAGCACTTTACCGCCGCTGCTCGGCGCGGGGCAAAGATTCCCGTTCTTGCCAAGCTCACGCCGAACGTCGCCTTTATGAGTCCGGCGGCGGAGGCGGCGAAACGTGGCGGCGCGGACGGCATTTCCGCCATCAATACCATCAAGAGCATCATGGGAGTGGATCCGTACACCTATGTTTCCAGCCCTGCGGTGCAGGGGCAGTCCGCCGTCGGCGGCTACAGCGGCGCGGCAGTGAAGCCGATTGCCCTTCGCTTTATCGCGGAGATGGGGAAGAACCCCAACCTTTCCAGACTGCATATCAGCGGCATAGGCGGCATTGAAACGTGGAAAGACGCTTTGGAATTTATGCTCTTGGGCGCGGGCTCCGTGCAAATCACAACAGCGGTCATGCAATACGGTTACCGTATTATCGACGATTTAAAAGGGGGACTGAATTTTTATCTGCATGAGAGAGGCATCGAGAATATAGGCAATATTATCGGCAGGGGACTGGCTTTTATCAGCAATACCACGGATTCACTGGCACGCGATACGGTGACTTATCCTCGATTTTGGCTGGAACGGTGCATCGGCTGCGGGCGGTGCGAAATATCCTGCTCGGACGGCGGGCATCAAGCCATCCACATGAATGAAAATCGCCGCCCGGTTCTGAACCCGATGAAATGCGTCGGCTGCCATCTTTGCGTGCTGGTCTGCCCGTGCGATGCAATTTGCTCCTCGGGAAAATGGATATCAAAAGAGAAAATTAAAAATTGAAAGGATGATACATAATGAACATGATCTCTAATGTAAAAACGAAATTGGCTTTGGCGACGACAGTCGGCTTGCTGGCAGGAAATATTGCCTGCGCTGCCCCTGCGACGGCGGACAGAGAGAGCATTGCCCAAGTCGCGCTCCTGCAATCTCTGGCGCAGGGGTATTTCGGCGGCACGATTACCGCGGGGGAGCTTCGCGCCCTCGGCGACACGGGCATCGGCACTTTTGAGGGACTAAACGGCGAGATGATTGTGCTGGACGGCAAAGTTTATCAGGCACTTGGAGACGGGCGCGTGCTCCTTTGCCCCGACAAAACGATTATCCCCTTTTCCAACGTGACTTTCTTTGACAATGATATTGCCGTCAAGCTGAAAGATATAAAGGATAAAGCGGCCTTGGAGGCGGCGCTGAACGAGGCCGTCAGGGAACACGGGGGAAACAGCTTTTACATGGTGAAGCTGCCCGCCGAATTTTCATCCATCCTCTTCCGCAGCGAATACGGAAGCAAAGAGCCATATCCCACCTTGGTGGAAGCCCTGAAGGATAAGCAGACGGAATTTACCGAGAAAAATATCAAGGGCACATTGGTGGGGCTGTACTGCCCCAACTACATGGGAGAGCTCAACTCCGTCGGCTGGCACTTCCACTTCATTTCGGAGGACAAAAAGAAGGGCGGGCATATTTTGGAGCTTTCGCTGAAAGACGGCACGGCATATCTCGACCAGACAGACAAGTTTACCATGATACTGCATAATGACAAAAAATTCCACGAGCTCAATCTTGCAAAGGATATGAGTGACGACATCCGAAGCGCGGAGCAGGATACCAAGGTCAATCTTTCAAAGTGAAAATGTGATGCATTAGATTATCCAAAAAATTTCACGATATTTTGCAAACTTATGAAAAAATCAGTCACCTTTATGTTGGTGGCTGATTTTTATTTGCGTGAATTTTGAGATTTTCTCAAAAGGTGTGCCCTGAATAATGCGGTCAGGCGTACTCTCAAAAAGCGGAAATTTATAAACCTTGATTTTATTAGATTCTTGTGATAAAATTTTCTTCAAAATTCAAACTTTCAAAAAGCATACTTTTTGAAAAAATGGACGAATTTCCTCCCAAAAAGCTGGTCAAAGGGATGAGCTTATGAACTTTGCACTTATACTGGCGGCGGGGGTGGGGCAGCGGATGCGCTCCGCCGGGATGCCGAAGCAGTTCCTGAAACTATTTGGCAAGCCCATCATCATCTACACGCTTGAAAAATTTGAAGAGAGCGACGACATCGACAAAATCATCGTGGTCTGCCGCGAGGGCTATACTGATCGGCTTGAAGAGCTTCTGAGGCTGTATCACATAGGGAAAGTCTCAAAAGTAATAATTGGCGGGGATGACAGACAGGCGAGCCTCCAAAAGGGGCTATCGGCCATCCGCGATATGGGAGCCGATGAGAATGACATCGTGGTCATCCACGATGGCGTTCGGCCGATGATTGCCCCCTCGACAATACGTGAAAACGTGAGGGTCGCCAAAAAATACGGCTGCGCCGTCACGGTTCACCCGGTAAACGAATCGGTGGTCATAACGGACGCGCCCGAGGCCACAATGGGAGACTTCAAGAAGCGCGCCGACACATACTCGCTCACCGCGCCCCAGTCATTCAGGCTCGGGGAACTTATCGAGTCCTACGGGGCAGAAAAAATATCGGGGGACATGCCGCTCCTCGACGCCGCCATGGTCTACGCGAGCGCCGGGAAAAATGTTCACCTCGTCAAAGAGCAGGGGGCAAACATAAAGATCACCACGCCGGAGGATTTCTATTATCTGAAGGCAATGATAGAGCTTGAGGAAAACAAATTCATCTTTGGGTTATGAGGTCTTTTTGATGGTACTTCAGCGCGATATTGACATAATAATGAAAAGCCCCATTGACTGGGAGAAATTCCGCGACAAAACGATTCTCGTCACCGGCGCGACCGGGCGGCTCGGGATGTACATTGTCGAGACGCTTGCGCAGGCGGATATAAACTGGAACCTCAACCTGCGCATAGTGGCTCTTGCGAGAAGCCGCGAAAAGCTGGGGCGCGTATTTGGCAACACACTGGAATTGCCGAATCTGAAAATGCTCGTGCAGGACATAGCAGCACCGATTGACTGCGCGAGCGGCGCGGACTATATCTTCCATACCGCCGGCCTTGCCAGCCCATCGGATTTCACCTCGGCGCCGGTCGATACGCTTTGGGGCCATGCGGCAGGAACCCGGAATGTATTGGAATTCGCGCGGCGGAAAAGCAACTGCCAAGTATTCTACGTCTCAACCGTCGAGATATACGGCGAGTGGAAGAGCGACGCCGGCATAACCGAAGAGGACATGGGGGCGCTCAAATGCGATAATGCCCGCGCGTGCTACCCGGAGGCGAAGCGGCTCTCCGAGACGATGCTGGCGGCATATATGGCGCAATATCAGGTGAAGTACAGGGGCGCAAGGCTTTGCCACACCTTCGGGCCGGGCATTGCGCTTGACGACGGCAGGGCGTTTGCCGAGTTCATAAATGACATAGTGGAGGGGCGGGACATAGTGCTAAAGTCCGACGGCAGCGCCATGAGGACATACACCTACGTGGCCGACGCCGTCGGGGCGATGCTCCTGATAGCGACAAAAGGCGAAGACGGCAACTTCTACAACGTGGCGAATCTCGACAACCTCATCAGCATACGCGACCTCGCGGAGATGATAGCCGGGCTTGACCCGAGCAAGAAAGCTAAAGTCAGATACGCGGACGAGAAAACGCAGAAACTCAAATACCTGCCGTTCAAGCTTGGGATAATGAACGT
>JAFTAB010000156.1 GCA_017458745.1 Schwartzia sp. (in: firmicutes)
AGATGAAGTATCTGAAGGACACGGATGAAAGCCTTTACCGCAAGGCAAAGACGGTGCAGGAGGCTCGCGAGCAGCTCGAGCGTGACCTGAAGCAAGCGAAGACGAAGCAGGAGGCTCGGCTCGCGATGGTTCGCGCGGCGATGAGAGTATCGTCGCAGGCGGCCGCGGCGAACGGCGGCGCATCCGCGGGCGCGGCAATGCCCTCGGGCGGCGGGAGCGGCGCGGAAGCGCAGGGCGACGTGTCGGGCGCGGTCAGCGCAAACGCGAGCGCGGTGAGCGGCGAGGCCGGGGCGATTAAGGGCGAGGACGGAGCTGCCTCGATGGCTGTCGGCGCAGATGCCAGCCCCGACGCAGCGAGCTCGCCAGCCGCATCAGCCAACGCGGAGGCGCAGGGCGCGGCTGACTCGACCGAAAAGGCGCAGCAAGGTCAAGCCGAGGCGACGGACATCAAGGCGACTAATGCGGAAAAGACTGCCGATGAGAACAAGGCGGCACTTAAATCGCTTAACATGATGATGGAGCAGAATGCTGAGATAGACGATTTTGACTTCACGCCGACGGAGTTTTTGATTATGCGCGCTCTAAATGACGCGTGGAAATCATTCACGAAAAGCAAGACCTTCGAGGAAATGCCGGAGGACGAACTTGAGCTCGCGAGGGAGCCGATTGAGGAAAAGGCGAAGCGCGAGGCGAGAAAAAAGAAAGCGTCCCCCGCGCCTGACTACGTGATCGCGACGAAGGCATACCAATCGGCAATGGATTTGCGGTATAACACGGCACTATGATACTAAAATTTTTTCGATATATATAATGAGGTTTGTTATAATTTTTCCATGGAGGATGATGGCGATGTTGATGGTCAGGGATACGAACGATTTTATTCGCCAAATGATGGGCGAGCCGTATGACAGCAAGAAGGGACAAAAGAAAATTCAGGATGCCGGGATTGATACCAGCAGCAAGGCCTATCAGGTAGTCATTTCGGATATGGCGGCATCTGCCGGTGCCGGAATTGCTTATACGAATCCCACGGCAATCAAGAATCGGATGATGAATTATGATGCGGATGGTAATTGGGTGAATCCTGCCGTGAAGTATTATGGCGCAAAGAGCAATGGCAAGGTTTTCAATGCCGGAAAAGTTGAGCCTGATGCCGATTAATCTGTAGCGGGAGTTTTAGCATCGAATAAAAAATAGCCCCAATCTCTTTTGAAGGGATTGGGGCTTTTTCTTTTGGTGATACTTTGGGATTATGTATGGAAGTAAAATTGATATGTTACACCTTGAAAGCATTGGTTGCCGATTGCAGCTCGGTGGCGAGGTCGGCAAGCGAGTGGCTCGCCGACGCGATCTCCTCGCTCGACGCCGACTGCTCCTCGGCCGCGGCCGAGATCGTCTGCGTGTTCTCCGAGGTCGCGCGGCTTACCTCGTCTATGTCGTCCACCGCCGTCACTATTTGCTGCATGCCGTTGGATACCGTCTGCGCCGAGCGGTTTATTTCCTCCATCTCCGCCTTTATGGACGCCACC
>JAFTAB010000157.1 GCA_017458745.1 Schwartzia sp. (in: firmicutes)
CACTCATGACAATAATGACAATGATGGCAACCGCATGATCGAGGGCACGCCAGCATCGAAAGGCGTCGCTCTCGGAGTCGCGCATCTTGCGGGCAGCACCTCCGTCGATGCCCTGAAAAGAGCCACGGAATCATACGAGACCCGCTCTCTCAACGAGGAGATGGAGCGCGTATGGGACGCAGCCGAGAGACTCGCAAAAAAGCTCGACGAGCTGGCCGAGGAGCACGACTCGCAGGGACTCCATGACGCGGCAGCCCTCCTCACGGCGGAGTCAGAGATGGTGACGGACAGCTCTCTCCATGATGCCATAGCCGATTTCCTTGACAAGGGCGAGTCCACTCCCGTCGCGATAATTGACGCGGCCAAGCGCGAATCCGAAAAGCTCATGGCCTCGGGCGAGGACTATATAAAGGAGCGGGCGGGCGACCTCATATCTGTCGGCAGGCTCCTCGCGAAAGAGCTTTGCGGGCTAAATACCGAAAAGAATATAATTGAAGAAAAAAATCAAACTGATTTCAAGCAGAAAATCATACTCGTGATGGACGAGCCATCGACCGATGAGATACTCGCCGCCATTCATGACAGGCCCGCCGGAATAGTGATCGGCAAGGGAAGCAACTCCTGCCATGCGGCCATACTGGCGCGCTCTCTCAAAATCCCCGCGCTGGTACAGCTAGGCGACGGCGTGAACGCCATAGGGAAGGGTGCCCCTCTGCTCGTGAACGCCGACCGCGGCCATGTCATTATCTTCCCGACCGACGAGGAAATAAAAAGCGCGGAGAGCGCCGCTCTCATCGAAGGAAAAAATGCCCCGCCGAATAATGAGGCGACTGACAAAGACGCCGACCATGCCGACCATTCCATCATAGACCCTGACTTCATGGACGGCGACGCTATGATGACGGACGATTACCCCGTGAGGCTCAGGGTCAATGTGAGCGAGGCCGGGGAAATTGCCGGCGCCATGACGACGGGCGCCGACGGCGTCGGGCTGTACCGCTCCGAGTTTCTCTTTTTGGGGCGCGACGTGCTGCCCGACGAGGACGAGCAATTTGAATCGTACAAGAATGCCGCCATTTCGTCAGCAGGCCGCGTCTGCGTCATACGCGTTCTCGACGCGGGGGGCGACAAACCGGTGAAGTCGCTCTCCGATATGCACGAGACGAACCCCGCCCTTGGGAATAGAGGCATACGCCTCCTGCTGGCAGGCGAGAGCAACAAAACCATCCTGAGGACACAGCTTCGCGCTGTGCTGAGAGCAAGCGCATACGGCAAGCTCGCGATAATGATACCGATGGTGACGAGCGTCACCGAAATCGATGCTGTCAAAAAAATCGTGGCCGAGATAAAAAGCGGATTATCATCAAAATCAATCCAATTCGACAATGAAATTAAAGTCGGGGCAATGATTGAGACCCCGGCTGCCGCCATTCTCGCCGACGAACTGGCAAAGCACGCCGACTTTTTCAGCATCGGCACCAATGACCTGACCCAGTACACGCTGGCGGTCGACCGAATGAGCTACAGCGCGTCGCACCTGATCGACTATCTGCACCCCGCCGTGCTGCGCCTAATCCAATTCGCCGTGGACGGCGCGGACGAGGCGGGAATATACGTCTCGGTGTGCGGCGAGATGGCAGGCGACCCGATTGCCGCGCCCGTGCTGGCGGCGATGGGCGTATCCTCGCTGAGCATGGACGAGTCAAAAATCAGGACGATTCGCGACGTGCTGTCGTCGATTTCCCTCATAACGGCGCAGGATCTCCTGGATCATGCGCTGGGCGCCGCCACGCCCGATGAATACAAAAAATACGCGGACGGCGTGCTGAAAGAAACAAATTCCCTGTAAAGATATATCCTCCTTTTCTTGATTTTAGATTAAAAAAGCGATATATTACAAA
>JAFTAB010000158.1 GCA_017458745.1 Schwartzia sp. (in: firmicutes)
ATGAAAATGAGACGGGAGAACTGTTGTCACTGCCGCAGTACTTTCCAAGGGAGATAAGGGAACGTCTGGGGCGGGACGAGGTTTTCTATGATTGCGGTGCCTATATCGGTGATACCACAGAAGCGTTTTTGAAGCAGACCAAGGGTGCTTTCCGAGCGGTTTATGCCTTCGAGATGGATCCGGTCATTTTTGATCGGATGACTTCTAATCCGAGCATCAAGGATAAGAGAATATCAAACGTCCCATTCGGGGTCAGCGATAGGAACGAATTGGTGAAATTCACGCCCATGCCTGGGGGCGATGGGTCGTCCTATGTGATTCGTTTTTCCGGCAATTTGATTGGCGATGGCATGGCGCAGTTGCGTTCGCTGGATTCGCTCAGGGACGACGGTCTGCTCTCAGAGCCTGCAACGTTTGTGAAGATGGACATTGAAGGGGCGGAAATGGATGCCCTGCAAGGCATGCAGCAAATGATGTTACAGTATAGACCCAAATTAGCAGTTTGTGTGTACCATAAGCCCGAGGATTTATGGGAAATCCCTTTGTTTATACATCAGATGGTTCCGGAATATAAGTTGATTTTGCGGCAGCACTCGCCTTTGATGGATAATGATACTGTCCTATATGCATTTTAGTTTTTTCAAATTACCTTGCCACATTTTTTTAGCTAATGCGCCTCGAAAATGTGGCAATTTTATTTTTGTAGCATCATGTTTTTTGAAGCTGTGTAGTGCATGAAGATATGGCGCGGGAGTATCAGATATGTTGCAGTATCAGCGTATTGTCTGTTTTTATGTGGGACGGGCATTGGCGATGGTTTTTTGTTGGCGTCTCGGCCTTTCTCGGATTTTTGTCCGGGGAAGGCCGATTTTTTTATTCTTATGTCGGCTACAGGGCAAAAATGAGGTGCGGGGTTTGTGGTATAATATAGGGGATTTGTGATTTGAAAGGGGGCTGCGTCATGGACAGTATCGAGAGACTTCGGGAGATTCTCGGAAAAAGTAAAAGCGCCGTCTTTTTCGGCGGCGCGGGGGTGTCCACGGAGTCTGGAATCCCGGATTTTAGAAGTGCGAACGGGATATACAGCCAAAGGCTTAATAAGGAGTTTCGCCCGGAGGAGATGGCCTCCCACGATTTCCTTGTGAACCATACGGAGGCGTTTTTCGAGTTCTACCGGGAGCATCGCATTTTCCACGGCATCGAGCCGAACGCGGGGCATAAGGTGCTGGCGGAGCTGGAGCGGCGCGGCATACTGAAAGCCGTGGTCACGCAGAACATAGACGGGCTACATCAGATGGCAGGCTCAAAGACCGTTTACGAGCTTCACGGCTCGATTCTCCGCTGGCCGTGCGTCGAGTGCGGGAAAATCCACTCCGTTGAGTACATCGAGCGAGACGAGAACAAGCCCATCCCGTATTGCGCCTCTTGCGGCGGCATGGTGCGCCCGGGGGTGGTGCTTTACGGCGAGGGACTGGACAATGACGTGCTGGAGGGCGCGGTCGGGGCAATTCGCGCGGCCGACACGCTGATCGTGGGCGGCACGTCCCTCGTGGTATATCCTGCGGCCGGGCTGATTGATTATTTCCGTGGCCGTCACCTCGTGCTCATCAATAAGACGGAGACAAAGGCCGACGGCAAGGCGGAGCTGGTCATCCGCTCCCCCGTCGGGGAGACGCTCCGTGAGGCAGTGAGATTGCTCGACGAATGAGAATAATCGACAGCGTGGACTGATTTCGGAACTCGCTCACGGAATAATTTTTGTGCGGTCTTTGCGAGGGGAAAAGATTAATAGATAAAAAAGAAGCAATGTCATAAAGCGTGTTGCAGGAACAAAGAGAAACTGGCGTGCAAGCTATTAGAATAAATGCAATAATCTTCTATAATGATGCAATAATCTTCGTGCTTTTAATTATTCAGATTTTACTGTATAATATGCATGAAGTATCATAATTTTTACTATTTTCTGATTTCAAGGGAGGCAAAAAGCTATGGGACTAATCAAAGCCGCAATGGGAGCCGCGGGAGGAGTACTCGCTGACCAGTGGAAGGAATTTTTCTACTGCGATGCTCTCAATGAGGACACTCTTATGGTTAAAGGGCAGAAGCGCGTGTCGGGGAGGAGCTCGAACACGTCGGGCGAGGACAATATCATCTCGAACGGTTCTGTCATCGCTGTAGCGAATGGCCAGTGCATGATGATTGTGGAGCAGGGCAAGATCGTTGATGTGTGCGCCGAGCCGGGCGAGTACACTTACGATCAGTCTACTGAGCCTTCCGTTTTCGCCGGCGACCTCGGCACGTCCATTATCGACGTTTTCAAGAACGTGGGCAAGCGTTTTACTTTTGGCGGGCAGCCCGGCAAGGATCAGCGCGTCTATTATTTCAATACAAAGGAAATCATGGGCAACAAGTACGGCACTCCGCAGCCGGTGCCGTTCCGCGTGGTCGTCGCGCCGTCGAACACGGTCGTCATGGTTCGCATACGTTGCTTTGGCGAGTACAGCTACAAGCTCGTCAATCCTCTGCTTTTTTATACGAATGTCTGCGGCAATGAGGCTGAGTCCTATACCCGTGACAGAATTGACGGGCAGATGAAGAGCGAGCTTTTGACGGCTCTCCAGCCAGCTTTCGGCAAAATCGCGCAGAGCGGGATAATGTACAGCGACTTGTCGCTGCATACCATGGAGATTGCCGATGCGCTCAATGAGGTGCTGAGCAAGAAATGGACCGACGAGCGCGGCATAAAGGTTGCTTCCTTCGGTGTGTCAAGCGTCACCGCGAAGGAAGAGGACGAGAAGAGGATACAGGATCTCCAGATGAGCGTCGCGTACTCGAATCCTGCTCTCGCCGGAGGGCGCGTCGCGGACGCGATGGCAAACGCGATGCAGGATGCCGCGAACAATCAGGGCGGCATGGGAGCGATGGGCGCGTTCATGGGAATGGGCATGGCGCAGAACGCCGGTGGCAACATGGTCGGCCAGCTTTTTAATGCAGCCCAGCAACAGCAGCAGATGCAGCAGCAGGCGCAGCCTCAGGGCGGAGCCCCGGCAGCGGGCGGATGGACCTGCGGGTGCGGCACGCAGAACACGGGCAAGTTCTGCTCCAACTGCGGCAAGCCTCAGCCGGCACCTCAGGGCGCATGGACCTGCGAGTGCGGCACGCAGAACTCGGGCAAATTCTGCTCCAACTGCGGAAAGCCGAATCCCAATTCGGAGTGGACCTGCTCCTGCGGGACGACGAACAAGGGCAAGTTCTGCTCCAACTGCGGCAAGCCCAGGCAATGACAAGGCTTCTCGTTTTTGCGGCGTGTGACCCCTGCGTGCCTTTCATCGGCATGCAGGGAGTCTCATGCCTTGCCAAAATGAAAAATTATTAGTCATTTGCGATTATAACAATTCCGGGAGTTGATTATATGGCAGAGACAACTGTTGCATATAAATGTCCTAATTGCGAGGCTCCTCTATCTTTTCAGCCCGGGCACGACAAGGTGACATGCGAGTATTGCGGCACCGAGCTCGAGGTGTCCGCTGTAGAGGCGATGTTTGAGAAGCAGCAGGAGCGAGCGGCGAAGGCTCGCGAGGCGCAGGAGTCAAAATGGGCGACCGAGGACGCGGGCAGCGAGTTCACCAGCGAGGAGGCGGAGATGCTCCGCAAATTCACCTGCTCGGCTTGCGGCGCAGAGATTGTCGCCGACGAGAACACGATGGCTACTGAGTGCTGCTATTGCGGCAACCCGACGATGCTGCCGTCCAGATTCGACGGTATGCTGAAGCCTGATTTTGTTATTCCTTTCAAGAAGACGAAGCAGGATGCCGTGGCCGCGCTGAAAAAATTCTATGAGGGCAAATTCCTCTTGCCGAAGGCGTTCACCGCGAACAATCGCGTCGAGGACATACAGCCAATGTATGTGCCTTTCTGGCTTTTTGATTCGTCGGTCAAGGCGAGCGCGAGCTTCAGGGCCGAGGAAATTCATATCACCGAGACGAGCGATGAGACTATAACGCACACGAGCATCTATGACTGCGAGCGCGACGGAACGATGAGGTTTGAGCGTATCCCTGTCGACGGCAGTGAGAAGATGGATGATACCTTCATGCAGAGCATAGAGCCGTTTGACTATTCGGAGATGGTGCCGTTCTCCGCGAGTTACCTCACGGGCTACTTGGCGGACAAGTATGATGTCGATGCCGAGGCGGCGGTGCCGACTGCCGATGAGCGCGTGGAGAACAGCGCGGTCGGCGTGTTGGAGGGCACGGTCACCGGGTACGACCATGTGTCCATGAAGGAGCATTTTGTTGTCAAGGAAGACGGCAAGGTCAGCTATGCAATGGCTCCGGTGTGGATTCTTACGACGCGCTATCAGAATAAGCCGTACACCTTCATGATGAACGGCCAGACCGGAAAGCTCGTCGGCTCGCTTCCATACGACCACGCAAAGGCGAACATGGTAATGGCAGCGGCTTTTGTCGTGTTGATGCCTGTTGTTTATTTCATCGCTAAGCTGTTCGTGTGAGGGGGCGGGCAAAATGAAGAAAAAATATATTTCCATGCTCGTTGCGTTCGCCCTTGTCATTTGCCTCGCCGTGACGGCGATGGCGGCGGGCAACGCTGCAGGCAAAAACCAGCAG
>JAFTAB010000159.1 GCA_017458745.1 Schwartzia sp. (in: firmicutes)
AGTCTCATTTTATCTGAAGGGCAGTTCTTTTCAATGAACTCGAAACATCCTTTTCTTATTTTAATATCGTTTACGGGAATTGTCGGTATGCTCGTGGCGGGGGTGTTCGCTGCGCTAGTCTATGGCTTTGTCCATCAAGACCTCATTGCCTACGGGGTGAGGTACGCGGGCATTCCCGTCACGGGGCTGACCCTTTCCGAGGCGGAGGATGCAATACAAAAGGACATAGATGAGAAGCTCAATGGCCCGGCCGTGATATTTACGCTCCCGAGCGAGGCGGCGCAGGAGGGGAAGAAATTCAGCATATCCCCGAGCGACATGGGGATAGTGCCGGACGCTGCCGCCACTGCCAAGGAAGCCTTTGAAATCGGGAGGGAGAGCAATGCGCTGATGCGCGTGGCGACGATAATCTCATGCGTCACTGAGGGGCGGGATGTGCCTCTCGCGGTGACGCTCGATGAGGATAGGATGCGAAAGGCTCTTGAGAGGGTGGCCGCAGAGGTGCGAGTCGAGCCGAGGAACGCGTGGGTCTCGGTAGACAGGCAAGGGCCCAAGGTGCATGAGGGAGCCGCTGGCAGGATGCTCGATGTCGAGCCGCTCATGGAGGAGCTGAAGCCGAAGATGGCGGCTCTTGACATACCGCAGAGGGTGGAGCTGAAACTGACAGCCATTGAGCCGGAAATTAAGACGGAGGATGTTGCCGCGACGGACGCGCTCCTTGCGTCGTACACGACGTACTATAACCCGTCCTCCAGCCGAGGCGACAATATCGCCATTGCGGCGGCGGCCATCAATGGCACATTTGTCAAGAGCGGCGAGGAGTTCTCATTTAACTCTGTCGTGGGGTGGCGCGTTCCCGAGGCCGGGTATCAGATGGCGCCTGTCATCGTGGACGGCAAGCATGAGATGGATTTCGGCGGCGGGGTTTGCCAAGTGAGCTCGACTCTTTACAATGCGGTTTTGCTCGCCGACCTCACTGTCACGGCGCGCGCGTCTCATTTTTATCCGTCGGGGTATGTGCCGGCCGGCCTTGATGCGACTGTGGCTGACGGTGTCCTCGATTTCTGCTTCAAGAATGATTTGCCGCATGGCGTGACGCTGATATCATACGCGGATGGCGGCGATCTGACGGTGGAGGTATGGGGGCATGGCGCTGACCTGCCCTATGAAGTGGCTCTGGAGACGGAGGTGCTCGACGAGAGGCCGACGGTCGCGGCGTATCGGGTGTACTATGATGATGGCGGCTACGAGACGGGAAGGGAAAAGCTGCACACCGACTCGTACGATGTGCCGAGCGAGCATGGCGAGGATAATGAGCAACAGGCAAGATGATAAGGGGGCAAAGCTATGAGGAAGATTATTTCCTGCGTTTTGATTGCGCTTATGGTGATATTCGCAGGCGCGCCATTAGATGCCGCTTTTTGCCGGGATGTTTATGCCGCTTCGGCGAAGGGAAAGCCGGCGAAGGAAAAGCCCTCGGAGGGGAACAAGGCCGAGGAGCAGGAGAACGACGGAAAGGAAAAGCCGATTGATCTGGGGCAGGCATGGTACATGTATAAGTCGTCGGTCGTCGCCATAACGAACACGAACG
>JAFTAB010000160.1 GCA_017458745.1 Schwartzia sp. (in: firmicutes)
CGACTGCAACGATTTCCAAAAAAATCGACCGCAAATTATGGGCGGGAGGAAAATCAAGGCCGCCGGGTTCATCATCGACAAGGACGGCGGACTGCGTAGCTGGGGCATCTCGGAGAGCGACGGCGGAGACAGGAGACCCGAGGCGAGCGGCGTCAAGCGCACGAGGAAAAAAGGGTGGTGGCGTTCGCTCCTTGACGCAATGAGAGAGCGAAAAGAAAAGACTGCGCCAAAAGCAAAGGAAATACCCGATGCGAAAAATGCGCTCGCGAGGGACAGCGAGGAGCTCACGGCTCTCCTGCGTGAGCAGAGGCAGGCACTCGATGAGCGGCTCAAAGCGAACGCCGAAAGAGTGACGAGCTTTCAAAACAATGGGAACCCCGCCATCGCGAAGGCGTATCTCGCCGGTACAAATACGGCGGTCAAAGTGCAGGGATTTTCCAATGCGAATGAGCTGATGAATTATCTGAGAGATAAATTCACCGTCGTCAAGGAGGGGCTCACAAGCATTTCATCAAAGTATTTGCGTGACTGCCTGACGGACGATGAGAAACGAGCGAAGCTGCTTGATAATTTGCTCTCCGCCGACAACGCTCTTGAGTATGGACGCAAAAACATAAAAGGATTTCAGGGCATGACCGTCTCGATAGACGAGGACGGCGAGATGACTCTGACGAGCGGACGGCGCACGGTGACTTTCAATGGCGCGAAGATGGCGCGGATGATCGCGGCGGCGCAAAACAGCGG
This sequence comes from Schwartzia sp. (in: firmicutes), assembly GCA_017458745.1. Taxonomy (GTDB): domain Bacteria; phylum Bacillota; class Negativicutes; order Selenomonadales; family Selenomonadaceae; genus RUG024. The sequence continues at coordinate 745 of JAFTAB010000160.1, forward strand.
AGACATCAAAACGGTGATGAATCTTTTGCAGATTGACCTCAAGCAGTGCGAGGACGGACTCCGCGACGGAGCGTGTGATGAGTCAGAGGTGGAAAAGGTACGCGCGATGATGGATGAGGCGCAAAAGAGAAAGGCGGAGCTGGCGGGCGTCGATGATGACAACAAAGGGTTCGATCAATTTTCAATAAGTATGCTGATTTAATATATTGACAAAAGTTCGTATGTATGAGACAATAAGTATGGATTAGTGTGGTTCGTTTTAAGAGATATGACTGACGCATTAAAAGGAGTGTGGGGCAAATGGCAAGGATAGGTTCTATGGTGTCAAGCACTTACATGATGTATAATATGGCGCAGAAAAATGGGCTGTCGCTTTTCGGCTCGTCCTCGAACAGCGGTTTTAACCCTTATTCTGTGTCATCGGCGATGAGCAGCGCGAGCAATGTCATCAGCGGGCTTTATGGAATCAATACGAGCAAGAAGGAACTCGTTTCGAGTTATGACAAGACATCAAAGCAGTTCTACAATGAGTTTGATGCAACTATGAAGAATTTGAAAGACTCCGCGAGCAACCTGAGGAAAACGGACTTCAAGGTAGGCGAGGATGCCGTTACTACGATTGAGAACGATGACGGTACGACGACCACGAAGAAGAGCGACGCGCTCGTAAAAGCGCTCAAATCAGTTAAGGACTTTGCCAGCGATTACAATGATGCTATTGATTTTTTCTCGGACAACAAGGAAATATCTAAGTCGCGCATGGAGAGAATTGGGTCGATGTTCTCCGACACGACATATCGCTCCGACACTTATAGGGACATCGGCATCAACGTGAATGCGAAGACCGGTAAAATGACGATAGACGAGGATAAGCTGACCAAGGCGATAACAGAAAAGCCGGATAGAGTGGCTGACATCTTGAACGGGCGCGGCGGCCTCGTGAGCAAGGCTGAAAACCATGTGAGCCAAGCGAACTCGGAGCGGGATCGTCTTTTCCCATCAATGCAGTCGATGCTCGGCTCGCAGTTCAAATCCGCATCAATGTATTCGGGAAATTCGCTGCTCAGCATTTCACAGCATTTCAACGTGGGAAATTTGCTTAATATGTGGGCATGATAGAAGCTAGTGCCTGATAATTTAAGGCTGTTTCACATCAAAAGATATGAGGCAGCCTTTTTTATTTCGCGTGAATTGTGATATACTCTATTATGACTTTGCTGTTCCTTGGGGGATGAATAATTTTGGTTTCTGAAATAATTCGATTTTTGATAGTCGGCGGCGGCTGTTTCTGCTTTGAAATGGCGATGCTCTATGGATTTGCCGAGTGGGCGGGCATGCACTACCTTCTCGCGTCAGCCGTCGCGTTTATAATAGCGGTGATAGTGAATTATGTCCTTTGCAGATGCTGGGTCTTTCGGGGCGCGAAAAATCAGAGCAAAAAATCTTTCGCGATATTCGTCGGGTCAAGTGTCGCCGGTCTCGGAATAAATCAGATTTGCATGTATGCGATGGTAGACATCGTGGGTATGTGGTATATGTTTGCGAAGGTTGTCTCTGCCGCTGTTGTGATGGTGTGGAATTTTATAGCGAAAAAATATGCGTTGACGCGCATCAAATAAACGAGGAAATGTCACGCCCCTTTGATTTCTCAACAAAAAATCTCTCAGCTGTGGCATGACTTAACCATTCTGATAATGGCTTATGGGAAAATGGAGTTGATAACATTGTCTTTGGAAGGTATTTTGCTTCTTGGCGGGTTCGTTTTTTTTGCCGTATTGATGGTGGCGAGGATTTTGCCGACACTTTTGGCGCTGCCAATCATGGCGGGGTGGATTGCCTTTATCGCCGGCGTTCCCTTTTTTGACTGGCTCAGTGAAATTATGGTAAAAGGGTCTTTTCGCCTGAGCGCTCCTATCGTATTGGTGGTGTTTGGCTCCATGTTTGCGCGGGTAATCCAAAAGACGGGCATATCCGACACTATCATAAAAAAAGCGGCGGAGCTTTCCGGAGATCAGCCCATCGCCATAGCCGGCCTCATGACGGCGGCAACAGCTTTTATCTTCCTAGGCATGAGCGGTCTCGGCGCTATTATCATGATAGGTTCCATCGCCATACCGATTATGACCGGAGCAGGGATTGCCGCCATTGACGCGGTTATTCTGATTCTTTTGGGGATGCTCACGGGCAGCGCGCTGAACTTTGCGGGAGCCGCAACGGGTATCGGCATCTTCGGGGCGGAGGCTGTGCTCCGCTACTTGGTGCCGGGTGCCATTGTGTCTGTTATTACAACCTGCGCCTACATTTTGATAAATATTCCTCGCGGTCAAAACGCCGGAGCCTCGGCATTTTCATTGGCGAAAAATTTCATACTTGCCATCTTGTCCGTGCCGGGAAGTCTGGTCAGCGTTATGGGAAAACTTTTCTCGCAAAAGAAATCCACGCTCATCAAAAAGAAAGAGACCCTTCCCGGAGCTGCTCTTATCACGCCAATACTGCCTTTGGCAGTGATCGGGGTATTGAACTTCACGGTGGGGCTTGGCAGCACGGCAGACGGCAAGGTCGATCCAATTGCCGCCGCTGTCCTCGGTTTCATACTGGCATCTTTTTACGCGGCTTTAATGGTGCGCCCCTCTCAGGCAATCAACCTTTTCACCGGCTCCGTTGTTGACGGCATAAAGGATGTGGCGGGTGTTATCTTCCTGTTCATGGGTATCGGTATGCTGGTGACTGCTACCACGCAAAAAGCGGCGATTGATATTTTGAATCCGCTTTTTGTTGAGGTCATGCCAAATTCTTTCTACGGGGTGCTCTTGATGTTCACCGTTCTGGCGCCGGCGGCTCTTTATCGCGGCCCTTTCAATATGTACGGCATGGGCACGGGGATTGCCGCCATTCTGACCAATCTTAATTTTCTCCCCGCCACGGCTCTCTACGGAATGTTTTCGGGCGTGGGGTATCTTCAGGCCATAGCCGATCCAACCAATTCCCACAACACATGGCTTGCCGGGTTCGCCGGTGTGGATGTCACAAATGTGATGAAAAGGATTCTCCCCTACGCATGGGGTGCCTGTGTGCTGATGATGATTTTTGTCGCGGTTTTGCAGTGAGGTGGGACTATGAGACAGGTACGAATCGGCATTGACGTGGGCGGCACCTTCACCGATGCTGTCGCCATTGACAATGAAACCTATGAAATCATAGCCAAAGAAAAAATTCCCACCACGCACGATTCCCACGAGGGGGTTGCCGAAGGTATTGTCCGCGTATTGCAAAGTATCATGGAGAAAAACGGCATACTGCCGGAGGAGGTCGTGTTTATAGCCCACGGCACCACGCAAGCAACAAATGCTCTTTTGGAAGGAGACGTGGCCGTAACCGGGATTTTTGCAATGGGCAGCGGCATAGAAGCCGGGCGGGCAAAAAAAATCAGCAATATCGGAAATATCCCTTTGGCCTTGGGCAAAGAATTAAAAACGGTTTTCACCTTTCTGGAAACAGCGGACGCAAAATCAGATGCCAAGGAAGCGGAAGCCAAGATAAATGAACTGAAAGCTGCGGGAGCCGAGGTCATCGTGGCAACCGAGGCATACGGCGTGGACGATCCGGAAAACGAGGCATTCGTGGTAAACATGGCAAGAAATATGGGGCTCTATGCCACGGGCGGACATGAGGTATCAAAGCTTTACGGGCTGAAAGTGCGTACACGAACGGCAGTGGTAAACGGCAGCCTTATTCCCCGCATGATGGAAACGGCGAACATGACGGAATCATGCGTGAAACGAGCGGGCATCACGAATCCTTTGATGATCATGCGCTGCGACGGAGGCGTTATGACAGTGGACGAGGTGCGCCGCCGCCCCATATTGACCATGCTCTCGGGACTTGCCGCAGGCGTTGCGGGGGTGTTGATGTACGAGAGACTTTCCGACGGTATATTTTTGGAGGCGGGTGGTACCTCAACGGATATTTCCGTGGTCAAGGACGGCAGGGTTATGGTGCGCTACGGAGAGATAGGCGGGCATAAAACCTATCTGTCCTCCCTCGATGTGAGAACCCTCGGCGTTGCGGGGGGCAGCATGATTCGCGTTGAAAAGGGGAAAATAACGGATGTGGGGCCTCGAAGCGCCCATATTGCAGGACTGCCATACGAGATTTTCTCGGAGAAATTGGAAAGTCCCACATTGGAATTGATTGCGCCGTTAAAAGATGATGAGCCTGCTTTTGCAGTGGTGAGCGGCAAGGATGGCAGAAAAGTCTCTTTGACTCTTGCCGGAGCGGCGAATCTCTTGGGAAGCATCCCTGAGGGCGACTACGCCTACGCGGAAGATACGGAGAATGCCCGCATTGCGTGGCAGGCATTGGGTGATGCGATAGGGGCAACCGCCGAGGAAGCGGCCAAACAGGCCATGGATATTGCCTCGGAAAAGATATGGGAGATAGTCAGCCGTTTGATTACCGAATACAAGCTTTCATCGGGGCTTTTATGCTTGGCTGGAGGCGGCGGCAGCGGCGGCGTGGTGGTGCCCTACTTGGGGAAGATGAAAAATGTCCAGTGGAAGATTGTAAAAAATGCCCCGATTATTTCCACCATCGGCGTAGCCATGGCCATGGTGCGGGAGGTGGTGGAGCGCACTGTGGTGAACCCCACGGACGGCGATATGAAATCCATTCGTCACGAAGCATTGGAGCAGGTGATGAAGTCAGGCGCAAAAGAAGCTACCGTGGAAATCGCCATCGAGTACGATAAGAAAACCAACATATTAAGGGCGACTGCAACGGGCGCCACGGAGCTGAAGAAAGACAGCATAACTGCGGGAAAAGTTTCTGCGGAGGAGCTGAAAGAAATAGCCGCAAAGAGTATGCGCCTGCCCGCAGAAGAAGTAAACGAAGCAGCGGCAACAGGGAAATGGCACGTTTTTGAAGGCACGGTCAAAAGTAAATTGTGGGGGATTTTCCCGTCAAAAAAATGTTTTGTGCGGGTCATCGACAGGAACGGCGTGGTGACTTTGCAACGGGAGGGGCTAGGCGCGGTCATTACCCGAAAAAGCAAATTAAAGGAAGATATAGATATCCTCTTTGAAGAAACAGCCGCCTATGGTACAATAGGCGAGGAGCTTCCGCCGCTTTACGCATATTACGGCGAAAAACAGCTCGATTTATCGGGCCTCACCTCAAGAGAGCAGATTGTCTCCGTTCTGGAGGCGGAGTTGGATATTCTTCCGGCCGATGAAAAAATCATCCTGTTGGCAGTGCGATGAATTGGGGAAAACATATAACGACGAACCACGATTAGCAGAAATCTATGAGACAAAAAAACGGCGTCCGCACGATGGTTTCCCGTCGGCGGACGCCGTTTTTTTATTATTGTTGTATTTTTTATTGCAGCAGGCTCAATACGCTGGAAGAATTTTGGTTCGCCTGCGCCAGCATGGACTGTGCGGCTTGGAGGAGGACGTTGTTCTTCGTGTATTCGGTCATTTCCTTTGCCATATCCGCGTCGCGAATCGTACTTTCGGAGGCGGTGACATTCTCCGACGCTGTGGTGAGGTTTGCCGAGGTGTACTCTAGGCGGCTGATGGTCGCTCCGATTTTCGTCTGCTCGTCGAGGGCTTTTTGCACCGCGTTGTCGAGCACGTTGATCGCCGCGTTGGCGTTGATTTGCGAGCAGACGTTCAGCGTCGTGCCGTCCGAGCCTTGGAGTCCCAAAGCCCTCGCCCGCATATCGGTGAAGCCTACTTTTATCGCTTGATTCGCTTTCGTGCCTGTTTGGAGCACAATGCTGTTGTCTTGGGATTCTGCCTGTGCGCGAATCGTTTCCGTCCACGCGTCCAGTACTGCATTCGCCGACTTGTTGATGTTGCCGTCGACGTCGGTGATGCTGACGGTAAATCCGGAAACTTGGTACGTCAGCCCCTGCCCGCCCGACAGCATGGTGAGCGCCGGCTCGCCGTCCGGCGTATAGACGTTGTTGCCGGCGGCGTCGTGGCCGATGTATGCCGGATCATAAGGAGTCCAACCGTTACCGGCCGAAGAAAGAAGTTCGCCAGTCCAAAACGGCGGATGGTCAATCACCTCGCTCCCGCGCTTGACCCCGACCAAGCCAAGTCCGTGATTCTGATTATATGTATTATAAATCAGAGCTTCATAGAGATGATTTGTGCCTACTTGGAACGACATCGTGTATGTCTTTCCTTCCTGCACGACGGAAATCGTAACCGTGTCGTCCGATTTGATGTTCAAACTTTCGCCGTTGCGATTTTTGAGGTCCGTAAGTTTCGTATTCCACTGCGTACTTTTGTCAAAACTGGAATTGGTCAGATGCGTGTAAGTGCCGCGGTCAAGATCGCTCCAACTGTTGGTGACCCTGACGCCATTAGGATTTCTGCACTCATCATGCACCACTTGGCTGTTGTGCGACCCGTCAATCAAATACTTTCCGTTGTAGGTCACATTGGCGTTGTCGTTGATTTGGTCGATGCTTTGGTCCAGTTCCTTCTGTATATTTTGGCGGTCGGAGTCGGTGTTCGTGTCGTTCGCCGCGTTGATGACCTTCTCCTTCAGCGTCTTCAGAATGTTCACCGTGCTCTGCACCGCGCCCTCGGCGACCTTCATCATGCTGATGCCGTTCTGGACGTTGCGGTTGTCCTGCTCCAAGGAGCGGATCTGCACGCGCATCCGCTCCGAGATCGCGTATCCGGACGCGTCGTCCGCCGCGCCGTTGATTCTCATGCCCGAAGAGACCTTCTGCAAGCTCTTCGAGAGCGCGAGGTGATTCGTGTTCAATGTGTTCAGCGTGTTTACTGCTGACATATTGTTTTTGACGACCATTCCTGCCATCCCTAGCACATCCTTTCAAACATACACATTTTTCTTAAATCCTTTGATTTAGTCCTCCCTGACATTTTTATCTTCGTCGCCTCCTTTCGCGCACGCGAAAAGGAGAACGGCGAGAACGCCCTTCCCTGCGGTTTTCGATATGCGGTTCTGTTCTTGCGGCTAGGAGGGTGTCCCCCCCCCCCGGACACGCGTTTTCATAAATATCGCTCCTTGCGGTGTTATGCCCCATCCATTGAGATATTGATTATGTTTCTATTATACTGTATATCGTAAGTTTTTGTCAAAAACTTAATAGCTTTTGCGAAAAAATTTTGAAAAAATTTTTTCCTGACACATTTTTGTCACATACCCATGTCATAATGTGACCATCGAAGAGATACACCGCAAAAATTTTTTAGGAGGAATTTGAAATGAAAAAAATGGTAATGGCAATTATGGCAGGGGCAATGATGGTGGCAACGGCGGTGCCGGCACTCGCTGCGACTCCGCGGGACGAGGCTCGCTTGGAGCGCGGCCCTCGCTGCGAGCAGAGCTACAGCGCCTCCGATGTATCGCGTGAGGATACTTGCTGCGGCGGCGGATATGGCAGAGGAGGACGCGGAGGCTATGGCGGATGCTATGGCTACTACGACGGAAACGAAGAAAGATAATTGAACTGTTGAAAGAAAAATCCCCAAGAAGGAGAGCGAATAGCGGCTCGTCTTGGGGATTTTTTTTGCCCGCATTGTGAGACTTATTCTTGAATATTCTTTGAATAATAGATGAATGTGATATAATATAAAAGTGTGGGATATTGCAAGCGATTTAAGGAAACGACGAATAAGTCAATTGGAAGAGATATTAAACTTCCAATCACGCTGATTTTATCCTTCGCTTACATAACTCCGTTCGTTTTTCGGCAGCGTTTCCCAGCGCACTTCGTTCGCCTCGACGCCGTGCCTGATACCCCACGCCGCCGCGATGCCCGCCGCCTCGCCCATGCTCATGCAGGTGGGCTGGATGCGGAAGGAAGCCTGCGCCGCAAAGCTGCCGCTGGCGCAGCGTCCGGCCACGAGCAGATTGGAAATTTCGTTCGTCACCAGTGCGCGATACGGAATCTCGTAATACTGGCCTTTTTTCAGCTTTTCAAAGAGATCCAATTTCACGTCGTGGATGTCGATGGGATACGCGGTGCGGCAGACCGCGTCGGGGAAATGGCGCGCCTTGAAATAATCGTCGGCTTCCATATAGTATTTCCCCCGGATCCGCCAGGACTCCCGCACGCCCACCATGCTCGCCTCACGGCTGATATACGCCTCCTCGAAGCCGGGAAGATTGGCCTTGAAAAAGGCCGCCAACCGACGAGCCATTTTCCTTCCGAAGCTGACCGCTTTGCTGCGGGAAACCGCGTCCGTGGAAGAAAACCCAAGGGGCGGCATTTCCGGGCAGTTCATGGACATGGTATGGGGCTTGCCCGTCATGGAAAAGGCTTGGATATACAAAATATCGTCTTCGGTCAGCTCGCCGCTGGAGACGCCTTCCTTGAAAAAATACTCATTCTTTTTCCACTTTGCGAACTCGATGAAAGGAGGCCGATGTTCCCGAAGGGCTTTTTCCACCATTTTGTCGAAAACGTTCTTTTCATAGTCTTTCAAAAGTTGCAAAGAGAAGTGGTAGACTTTGCCTACGTCGATGCCGCTCATTTCAAACCGCAGGCTCATGGGCTGGTTGCGCCCGGTCTTTTCCGAGCCTTTTTCCGCCGGGACACCGGCGAACCGGGAGAGCAGCGCGTCGCCCGTGGCGTCGATGAAGACCTTCGCCGTGATTTTTGCCAGTCCTTCCACGGTCTGCACGACGCAGGCGGCGATTTTGCCGCTGTCCGTGATTGCGCCGACGAGAGCCGCATCGTAGAGAACTTCGACGCCCGCCTCCTCGCACATCTCATCGTAAACGAATGTCAGGAACTCCGGCATGTATTGCCCTTTTCCGCCGCCGTAATACGTATCGGTCTCGAAGCCGAGCTGCGTCGGAGAACCCTGCGCTTCCATGCGCCGGTTCAAATCCTCGATATAGGGCGTGTCGCTGCCGTCGGCAAAGGTCGGCATGCAGGGAAAGACGCAGCCTTGGGTGGCGAGGCCGCCCAGCGTAATGCCCCGCTCGACCAGCACGGTCTTGGCGCCTTTCCGCGCCGCGCTGACAGCAGCCGCCGTCCCCGCCGCGCCGCCGCCCACGACGCAGACATCCACGTCGAACCATACGGGCAAATCCGCCTCGCTGAAATCCACCGAGGCCATCGGGGGTGCGGCGGCCTCCGCTTTCCGGTCGTCCGTTCCGCTGCCGAGCAGCGTCCCCGCCGCCGCCAGTCCCGCCAGCTTCATGAAACTGCGGCGGGAGATAGGAATCGAGAATGATTTTTCCATACTATTATACCTCCATTCTTTTTTGGGTTCCTCAATACTTTGTCACGTTGTCCGCTTTCGGCTGGAACGTCTCGGCATAGCCGAGATCCCGTCCGCCGTCGTGGGCCGCCAAAAGGGTTCCGTACAAATCGCGCCAATTCGACAGGGCGCGCTCGGCGTTGTCCCGGAGCGTTTGGGCAAATTCCTCCGGCGACTGCCCCGACGACTTCGCGACGAGATCCATCGAACGCCGCTCTTGCGCGTGGGCGGCATCCAGCACCGACGAACCAAAGGCGCTGTAATAGCCCCGCGTCAGCGTCGTCACCTGCTGGGAAACCCACCACGCCTTTGTCAGGTCGTACTTTGCGCGGTCGGCTTTTTCATAGGCCTCGGGCAGCGGCGCGACGGCGAAGGGGATATAGGTACTCTCTTTCGGGGCGTTCATGGAAAGCCAGAAAATCGGGCAGGGCAAATTGTCGCTTGCCTGCGCGATCCATGTGTAGGCGATGGCGGAACTTGTAATCGAGCGTTCCCATTTCGTCGGGCCGTACCGATAGGGCAGGGCAAACGGCCCCGCGTTATCGCCGTTTCTCCTGTCGAACGCCGTTCCCTCATAGGCGTCGCGGTGCAAGTCCATGATTTCCGCCAGCGTCAGCGGATGGTCGGGGCGGACGGAAAACGGGTAGGCCTCCGTGTCCCAATTCTTCACTTTCGCGGGAAGGTTCGCCGACGGGGCGACGAGGGACAGCGCACGCCAGACGCGGCGCAGCGCGAAATACGGGTGGTAATCCTCCACGGCCTGCATCGAGCGCACCCAGTCGAGATTCCCTTTCTTGTCGTAGGCTGCCCATCCAGCTTCCTTCAGCATGTCGGGCAGTTTGGGGTTGAAGATTTGGTCGGGGGAGTCTGGCTTGATCGCGTGGATGCGGAATTGGTTCGCCGCGACGAAAAATTCCCCGTCCGGCACGCGCTGGGCAATCCAAAAGCCGCCCTTGCCCGTGGGCGTCGGCTGCATTTCCAGTACCCAGCCTTCATTTTTGTCCGCAACTAGCAGCGTCTCGCCCGTACCCCACAGTCCGTATTTGTCGATCAGGTCACCCATGAGCCGTATGGCTTCCTGTGCCGTGCGGCAACGTTCGAGCGCGATGCGTCCCAGCTCCGAGGCGTAGAAAATCCCGTGACCTTCTTTCGGCTCCATGTATTCGAGATGGGCGGAATTGTTCGTGCATTCGCCGAGCATCAGGCCGTGCTCGTTCATCACGCCGTAATCGCTGTCGATATAGGCGTAAGTATGCGCGACTTCGGGGATTTCCCCAAGCGGCTTCGTCCGTTTCTTGTTCGGATAGTTGTACGCCTCCGCCCGCTCCGGCGCGACGAGGCGCGGGTTCTCGTAGCACTCGTATTCCGGCAGCTCATCCCACGCGATGGCGGAAGGGTACACTTTCCGCATAGTTCCCGCAGGATGATCCTTAGCTGGCACATAAACTATGTTGGGATCGCTTTCAAAGGCGTCGTTGGAATGGGTGACATAAGTGACACTTTCGGCGGATGCGCCTTTCGTCACGATCGTAGTGGTGCATGCCTCGGCGGATGATGCGACGAAACAAAGAATACCCACCGCAACGGAAGCAATCATTGGTTTTGTATTCAAAAGAAATTCTCCTTCGTAAATAATTATTAATTATTTTGCGCGTTTTGGCGGCAGAGCCGCCGCCTCGTCGAATACAAGGCTCGCCGTGCCGTCCTCGTTCGCTTTCATGACTGCGTGAACGCCAAAGGGCAGGAACGCGTTGTCCGAAACATGGCCCGCGGGCACGCCTTTGATGACGGGTTTCCCCACTAGCCGCGCGTAATAGTCGATAACCTCCGCCGTCGTGGAATCGCCCGGGTCCAGATCGTCGTCGCCGCCCGTGAACGCACCGAACAAAATGCCGTTCACCCGATGGAGCAGTCCGGACTGCCAAAGTTGATAGAGCGCCCGATCAATCTGGTAAGACGACACGTCCACGTCCTCCAAAAAGAGCAGAGCGCCGTCGCCCTTCAGTTCATACGGCGTCCCAATCAAAGAAAGCACGATGCTGAGATTGCCCCCCATCACGATGCCTTCCGCCTCGCCGGGGACGACGGCCTTCATCGGGGCTCCCTTCGGTGTCGGAAGCGCGCCCAGCGGCTCGTCTGCCGCTATCCCCCTGAAAAATTCCCGCTCCGTGTACTCGGTCAAATTGCTGCTGGCCAGCGAGCCGAGCATAGGCCCGTGCACGGTGACAATCCCGCTTTTCTCACCCAGGGCTGCATGCAGCGCGGTGATATCGCTGAACCCAATCAAAAGCTTCGGATGGCGGGCAATCTCCGTGTAATTGAGCTTGTCCAGCACGCGCACCGAACCGTAACCGCCACGCAGGCAAAGAATCGCCTTCACTTCGTCGTCCGCAAAGAAGCGGTTGAGATCCGACGCCCTCGTCGAATCCGTCCCCGCGAAAAAGCCGTTGGCAGCCGTGCAGGACGGCGCGAGCTTCACACGGTAGCCGTGCTTTTTCAAAAGCTGAACGCCCTTTTCCCATTCCTCACGCTCCAGCCAGGAAGCGGGCGCGACGACGCCGATGCAGTCACCTGGACGAAGCGCGCTGCCTCGGGCGCGTGTCTCGGAATGGCGCGCCGTCTGTTGGGTCGTCGCACGCGCCTCCACGATGCCCGTTTCTGTCGCTATTCCGCAAAAAAAGAAAACGCCGCCATAAAAGCAGCAAGCGTTGCCATTATTTTCATCTCGCATCTCTCCTTTTCTGTTCTCTATGACCAACCTTGATAAAAATATCACAGGCAATGAAAAAACACAAGTATTTCCTCAACTTTCTCACCAGAAAAACCGCACAACTGCTTGAAAAAGGGGGCGTTCATCGTCTGCGTGGCGGCGAAGTATCATGGAGATATGCAAATAGCGTCATGGCTCGGATTCTTTGCGGTTTCCCTCTTGCGGTTCTGCTCTCAACGGCAGCATGCCGATGATCAACTGCTCCCGCTCCGCGCTTTCGCCGCTGAAACTCTGGTGGATTATCAAGCATGAAGGTATCGAGGGCTTCACCGAGCAGGCGAACGGGATACTGGAGCGCGCGGCATGGCTTAAGGCGCAGCTGGACGAAATGGGCTGGCCCGCATGGCTGGAGCCGATGTCCAACACCGTCTATTTCAAGCATCCGCCTGAAGCCATCGCGAAGAAGTACGATTTGGCCCCTGACCATGACGACAGGCTCGGCGGCGACCTCTCCCATATCGTCGTCATGCAGCATGTGACGAAGGAACGGCTGCAAAACTTCCTTGACGATCTTGCCGCAGCGAAATAATACTAAAGCCCATGCGGTATCAAAGAGGAACAGC
>JAFTAB010000161.1 GCA_017458745.1 Schwartzia sp. (in: firmicutes)
GATACAAATTATTTCTTTGACGGATGGATGAATGAGACGCTTTATGATAACGCGCCTCTTGAGTTTTTAGCCAATATGCCGCACGATCATTCGTATATCCCTGTTTACAACAAAAGGGCAATAGCGATATGCGTGGGACGCGGCGCATGGGAGGACGACGGTATCCGCACGGCTCATAGGCTGGACCAGCTTTTCGGGGCAAAGGGAATATCAGCGTGGGTTGATTTCTGGGGCTACGATGTTAATCACGACTGGGACTGGTGGCAAAAGGAGATTCGTTATTTCCTGCCGTATGTGCTTGATGACATGGCGCGGCACGAGGAACGTTGATTATGGGATTTAATCTACCGACGTTGATTGAAACAACTGCCATTGGAGGAACGAATAATGAATTTCATTTATATTTCCCCTCAATTTCCACGCACGAACTGGTATTTTTGCGAGAGACTGAGGAACAACGGCGTTACGGTGCTGGGCATCGGGGATACGCCTTACGATGAGCTGCCGCAGGAGATTCGCTCGGCTCTGAATGAATATTATTATCTCGACAGTCTGGAGGACTATGACAAGGTATTCAGGGCGGTCGCCTTTTTCTCATTCAAGTACGGGAAGATTGATTGGATCGAGTCGAATAATGAGTACTGGCTGGAGCTTGACGCAAAGCTGCGCACTGATTTCAATGTGGCAACGGGCGTACACAGCGACTATATCTTCGCGATGAAGAGCAAGGCTCTGATGAAAAAGCAGTACATGGCGGCAGGGATAAAGTCAGCGCGGCAGGAATTTGCCACGGACTACAAATCGTGCAAAAAATTTATCGACAAGGTGGGGTTTCCTGTCATCGTGAAGCCTGAGATAGGCGTCGGGGCGACTGACACATGGAAGCTGTGCAACGAAAAGGATCTCACTGACTTTTTCAATGAGAAGCCGAGTGTCAAATACGTCATCGAGGAATTTGTCGATGGCAATATATACTCTTATGACGCTATTGTCGATTCCAACGGCGATCCGCTTTTTGAGTCGATGACAGTCTGGCCGCCGTCCATCATGGACATAGTTATTGACGAGCTTGACCTCGCTTATTACGTCTCTAACGATATGCCCGACCAGCTCAGAGAGCTCGGGCGTGCTGCGGTGAAGATGTTCCACGCGTCGAGACGGTTCGTGCATTTGGAATTTTTCAGATTGAATCACGCGCAGGAGGGGCTCGGCAAGGCGGGCGACTTCGTGGGCCTTGAGGTGAACATGAGACCGGCGGGAGGGTACACGCCGGACATGATGAATTATGCCCATTCGACGGACGTGTATCAGATATGGGCGGACATGGTGGCTTTTGACAAGCGTCATTTGCCGTTGCCGAAGGAAAATCACTGCTGCGCGTATGCGGGGAGACGTGACCGCGTGCAATACCGGCACAGCGAGCACGAGATTTTTGAGAAATACGGCAGCGACATAGTGATGTGCGAGAGACTGCCTGAGATGATGGTGCCCCAGATGGGGAACAAGATGTACACGGCCAAGGCGAAAGACGAGAAGGCGGCGCAGGAGTTCATAAAATTTGTCGAGACGCGGGCATGATATTGCCGGCAATGAAAAAGGACGAGCGGTTGCTCGTCTTTTTGATTTTTTGTATGGAATTTATTAGGCGGTTGAGTTATAATAACATAAGTGAAAGTCGTTCATCTTTTTTTCAGAGGTGTGTTGATTTGGATACTGCTTTGAATGTGGGCATAGATATCGGCTCGACCACGATTAAGGTGGTCGTGCTCGATCAGGCCAAGGAAATCATTTACAAGACGTACGCGCGTCATTTTTCGGAGATAAGCAAGGCGCTCCATGAGAATCTTGCCGCGCTGAAGGAAGTCGTCGGGCAGCGGAATTTTTCTTTTGCGCTCACAGGATCGGCCGGAATGGGCGTGGCAGACAGGGTGGGGCTGCCTTTCGTGCAGGAGGTCATAGCCTGCGCCTCGGCCGTGAAATCGCTTATCCCTCAGACTGACACGGCAATAGAGCTTGGCGGCGAGGACGCAAAGATAACATATTTTGGCAGAGCCTCCGAGCAACGCATGAATGGAGTATGCGCCGGAGGAACCGGCTCATTCATCGACCACATGGCGGCGCTTCTCTCGACCGATGCGCCGGGGCTTAATGCGCTTGCCGAGAAGGGAAGGCAGATTTATGAGATCGCGTCGCGATGCGGCGTTTTTGCGAAAACCGATATACAGGCTCTCGTGAATGACGGCGTGGCAAAGGCTGACATCGCTCTGTCGGTTTTTCAGGCGGTAGTAAATCAGACGATAGGAAATCTCGCGCAGGGGCGTCCCATCTCGGGTCATATTGCGTTCCTTGGGGGACCGCTGTATTTTCTTTCGGCGCTAAAAAAGCGTTTCATAGAGACGCTTAATCTTGATCCGGATGAAGTGGTGCCCGTGCGTGACGGGTGCTATTTTGTCGCCATGGGCGCCGCGCTTTCCGATGAGACGAAGGTCATGGACATGGACAGCCTTACTCGAAGCATTGAGAGAGTGCGGCAGGAGGCGGTGATGGAGACTCGCTCGTCTACATTCGTTCTTTTTAATGATGACGAGGAATACAGGATTTTCAAGATGCGCCATGACAGGGACAAAGTCCCCCGTGGGGATTTGAACTCATACGAGGGGCCGCTTTATCTGGGAATTGACGCAGGCTCCACCACGACAAAAATTGTTGCTATCGGCGAGAAAAAGGAGATACTTTATACCGCGTATGGCAAGAATGGCGGCTCACCGCTCGACTCCGTGATAAAGGAATTGAAATCATTTTATGGAGCCATGACACCGAACCAATATGTTGCGTCGGTTATGACGACGGGGTATGGCGAGGGTATCGTCAAGGCGGCTTTGCATGCCGACGGCGGCGAGGTGGAGACATTCGCGCATCTCCGCGCGGCGCAGGAATTTTGTCCCGATGTCTCGTTCGTGCTGGACATCGGCGGGCAGGACATGAAATGCTTTTTCGTCGATCATGGCAGCATCGGTAATATCACGCTAAATGAGGCTTGCTCCGCCGGATGCGGCTCATTCATACAAAATTTTGCGGAGGGGCTATCCATGACGCCGTCGGAGTTTGCGGCGATGGCGATTGACTCGCGCGAGCCTGTGGATCTCGGCACGCGCTGCACTGTGTTTATGAATTCGCGCGTGAAGCAGGCGCAAAAGGAGGGCGCGTCTGTCGCCGACATTTCCGCGGGCATCGCGCTGTCTGTCATAAAAAACGCGCTTTTCAAGGTCATGCAGCTCCGCGATGTGGCATCTTTGGGAGATCATATCGTCGTGCAGGGCGGCACATTCTATAATGACGCGGTGCTTCGAGCGATGGAGCTTTTGCTTCATAGGGACGTCGTTCGCCCTGACATTGCCGGGCTCATGGGGGCGTATGGGGCGGCTATTCTCGCTCTCGAATCGGGCAATGTGAAATCGGCAATGCTCACACCTGATATGCTTGAAAATTTTTCGGTCGCGACTAAATCTTATCGCTGCCATGGATGCGGGAATAGCTGCCTGATAACGTCGTCGTCGTTTTCCGATGGCAGCAAATATTTCACCGGCAATCGCTGCGAGCGTGGAATCGGTGGCGAGCCGGCCGCCGACAAGGCACCAAATATATACGAATATAAATATAAAAGGCTGTTTGAATATTACAAGCCGCGTTCAAATGCGAGACGCGGCAAGATAGGAATTCCCCGCGTGCTCAATATGTACGAGGATTATCCTTTCTGGTTCACTTTTTTCTCTGCTCTTGATTACGAGGTTGTGCTGTCGGGCAAGACCACGGCCAAGACGTATTATCGCGGCATGGCGACTGTGCCTTCCGATTCTTTATGCTATCCCGCAAAGCTGGTACACGGGCATATCGTCGATCTTGTCGAGCGGGGCGCAAAGAAGATTTTTTATCCGTGTATTCCGTATAATATCATTGACGAAAAGCATCCGGAGGACAATCATTATAATTGTCCCGTCGTGGCGTCCTACGCGGAAAATATCCGTGACAACATGGATATATTGAATGAAAAGGGCGTAAAACTCATACAGCCATTCTTGCCGCTGAATAGCCCTAGAAGGCTAAAGGAGAGGCTGCATGAGGAAATGAAGGGAACGGGAATATCGCACGGCGAGATTGATGATGCTGTTGATGCGGCTTACATGGAGCTTGAGCGGTATAAATCCGATGTGCGTGAATATGGCGCGAAGATACTTGAGAGGATTGAGCGCGAGCATTTGCCGGCAATATTGCTGGCAGGTCGCCCGTACCATGTTGATCCCGAGATTAATCATGGCATACCCGAGCTGATTCAGTCTTATGGCTTGCCGGTCATTTCCGAGGACATGGTTTATCATCTTCCCGTTAAGGGCGACAAACTGAAAATCGTCAATCAGTGGAGTTACCACGCGCGGCTCTATCACGCGGCGAGTTATGTGGCGGAGCATGACAATATAACGCTCATTCACCTGAGCTCTTTTGGCTGTGGCCTCGATGCTATCACTACGGGGCAGGTAAAGGCGATACTGGAGGAGCATCATAGGCTTTACACGCTTATAAAGCTTGACCAGGTGTCGAATCTCGGCGCTGCTCGTATAAGGATACGCTCACTTATCGCGGCGCTCTCGCGCAGGCATGAGGAGCCGTATGCGCCGATGAATGTGATTGAGAGGCCTAGGTTTACAGCCGATTGCAAAAAGACGCATACGATTCTCGTGCCTCAGATGGCGCCGATACAATTCGAATTGCTGATGACGACGCTTCAAAAGTATGGCTATAATACCGTGATGCCGGAGATGCCCGATAAAAGGGCAATAGATATCGGGCTGCGCTATGTCAATAACGATATGTGCTACCCGGCGATAGTCGTTATCGGACAGCTGCTTTCAGCCGTGCAATCTAAACAGTGCGACCCGGAGCACACGGCGATAATGCTGTTCCAGACTTGCGGCGCTTGCCGGGCCACCAATTATCTCAATCTTATGCGTGAGGCTCTGAAGGATGCCGGCTATCCGCAGATTCCCGTGTTCGCTTGCATAGGCCGCGAGAGCGAGACAGACTCGTTCCATCTCTCCGGCGGATGCGCCATAGACGTGATGAAGGCAATCACATACGGCGATCTGCTGATGCGCGTGGTGAATCGTATTCGCCCGTATGAGCTGGTGCCCGGCTCGACGATGCGCCTCTACGACAAATGTCTGAAAGCGTGCAAGGACGAGCTGGCGCATGGCAATTTCTTCAAATACAAGAAAAATATAAAGGCAATAGTAAAAGAGTTTGACACGATACCGATAAATGAGGAAATCGTGAAGCCGCGTGTCGGCATCGTGGGAGAGATACTCGTGAAGTATCACCCGGTCGCGAATAATCATCTTGAGGAGTTCCTTCTGGCCGAGGGCGCGGAAGTGATAATGCCCGATCTTATCAATTTCCTTGAGTATATGTTCTATGATGACATAGTCAAGAGAAAGTTGCTCGACGGCAAATATATCGACAAGGTAAAGTCCGAGATGGCGATTCAGGTATTGGAATTTTACCGTGCGCCGGCGACAAAGGCACTGAGGAACAGCAAGCGATTCACTCCCGCGGCGAACATCAAGGAGTTGGCGGAGCTCGCCTCAAAGCAAGTATCTCTCGGCAACATGGCGGGAGAGGGATGGTTCCTCACCGGGGAGATGATGGAACTGGTGGAGTGCGGCGTGCCTAATGTCATATGCCTCCAGCCGTTCGGTTGCCTGCCAAACCACATAACAGGCAAGGGCGTGATGCACGCCCTGCGTGACCGCTACCCAGGCAGCAATATAATCGCGCTGGATTGCGACGCGGGAGCCAGCGAGGTAAACCAAGAGAACAGGATAAAACTGATGCTTTCGGTCGCGAAAGAGAGAATAGAGGCGGCGAAAGGGCAAGCTGTGTAAGGAGCTGTGCGAAAATAATCGCTGTCGGTGTTTCTAATATGGTTATTGTTGACAAAGACATTTTATTATGATAGTATAGCATCAATCAAACCGCATAAAGCTCATCAAGAGCGGTGGAGGGACTGGCCCTGTGAAGCCGCGGCAACC
>JAFTAB010000162.1 GCA_017458745.1 Schwartzia sp. (in: firmicutes)
CCTGTGTCCCCTGCGTGCCGTTATTCTTTTCATGCGAGGCCACGCCAAATGGGTCAGCCGCGTCGTGCTCCGCCGGGTTGCCCTGCGCATTCTGCGCTGCCCGACCGTTTTGCATTTCCTGCTGGCCTTGCGCGCTTTGATTATTCTGCGTGGTCTGTGCGCCCTGATTTCCCTGATTTACTTGGCTGCCTTGAGCGTTCTGCGAGCCCTGCTGCGCCTTTGCGCCCTGCTGCGGCGCATTGCTGTCATTTCGATTTACATTTTCATTTGATTGCGCTCTGTTTTGATTTTGGTTCACGTCGCGGGTCTCGCCATTTGCCGTCTGCCGCCCCGCGTCTTTTGCCGCATTGCCCTGCTCCGCGGCCTGCTGCCTGCCCGCCTCAGTGCCGCGCGATGTGTCCGATGTCCTCCCTGACTCCGATGACGGGCGTCCCGTATCGCCGCTCTTGCCCTTCTCGGCTTCTGCCGCCGCCCGAAAAGCGTCGCCCATCTTTTGATTTCCCCTCGCGGTGCCCTCCGTCTGGCTTGGCGTTTTCGCCTGATTTGATTTGGCGGTCTGCTCTCCCCTGTCGGCATCGCCGGCCCGACCGCTCTCCTCCGTCGGGGTATCCTGCCCGGTCGAGCTTGCCTCCTGCCCCTGCGTTGCCTCTCCCTGCGCTCTCTGGGCATCGGACAGCGTCCCCCCCTGCCCCGCATACGATGGTACCTCCTGCTTCGGCAGGAAATAATCCATCAGCTTTTTCAAAAAAGCAAGCGTGGGCGACGAGGACTCCATTGAGTCGCCGTAGGCGGCATACATGCTCGCCATGTTGAGCATAAATTTCAGGCTCTCGGGCATTTTCTCCATCGACTTGCCGTCAAGTATCTCAAACGCCATTTTATGCAAAAGCGCGGGATCCAAAGCGGCGCTGTCAGACATATAGTCCTTGACCGCGCTCAGGAATGTCTCCAGCTCCGGCGACAGCCCCTCGGACACGCCCTGCTCCGTGAGCTGCGAAAGCTGCGAGAGGACACGAGAGAGCGTGAGCATATGGTCGACTGAAAATCGCTGGCTCTCAAGCGTGCTGCCGAGACCGTTTTTCAGCGTAGACTCAAGAGAAAATGATTGCTGCATCATCTTTTCGAGCAATTTCTGAAGCTGCGGGTCTAATGTCTCCGCCGTGTCGGCCTGATTCTCCGCGACCTGCGAGAGGACAGCGGCCATGTCGGATATTGCAGTCTTCAGATTGACATTAGTTCGCGGCGCAAAAGCCTCAGATGATACATCACCTCTGCGGGCTATGCCCGGTGTCGTGCGCTCCTGGGGTCTCTGTATCGGCCTTATGCCGGTAGGCATCGCAGTGGAGCTGGTTTCCATAGGCATATTGCTCACCTCTCTTTTTGCTTGTTAAATCATAGATGAAATGGGCTCAAACGATTTCCTGTGTATCGGGCATGGCCCATATTTCCTGATTGCCTCGATATGCTCCCTCGTCCCATAGCCCTTGTGACGCGCGAAGCCATACTCCGGGTACGTCGCATCGTACTCCATCATCAGCCTGTCCCTTGTCACCTTCGCGATGATGGACGCCGCGCCGATTGACGCAGACTTCGCGTCACCGCCGATAATCGAAAGCGACGGCATTGGCAGCCTGTCGAGATTCACCGCGTCAATCAGCACTTTATCTGGCTGCGGGTTCAAATTGAGTATTGCCTCATACATTCCGTTGATAGTTGCCTGAAGTATATTCACGCGGTCTATCGTCGCCGCGTCAACCAGCACGCATTTATACGCCACGGCTTTTTCCGTTATCACGTCATACAGCTCGTCGCGCGACTTGGGGGAAAGCTTCTTTGAGTCGTTCAGCTTTGGAATGAAAAGCCCCGTCGGGAGGATCACCGCCGCGACCGCGACAGGCCCCGCCAGCGGTCCCCTGCCCGCCTCATCGACGCCCGCCACTATCTCGCAGCCCTCGCCCGCGGCCTCGCGCTCATACTCATAGAGCGCATCGACTCGCTCGCGCTCCTTCTGCTCGCGCTCATACGCGCGGACAGCGTTCCTCACTCCGCCGCGAGGGTCATTTCTGAACGCCTCCAGTATATCGGGCGTTATTTCTATCTCATGCAATAATTGCTTTATTTCCTTTACCGAATACGAGGATGTCTCAATCATCATTTATTCTCCACGGTGTCGCTTCAAGGAGCCGGCGCACAGTTCCTAAGGTTTTTCAAAGCTGATTTTCCCGAGATTGCCGTTTCTGAAATCCGTGATTAAAATGTGCCACGCCTTTTCCATGTCCACGACGCCGCCCTTTCTGAGCGCGCCGCGCTTTCTGCCGATCTTCTCGATGAGCAGCCCGGCCTCGCCTGCCGTCTCATTCTCAGTCAGCTTGTATCGCTCCATCAGGCTCACGGGATATTCATTTTTCAGAAATTCCAGCAGCCTTTGCGCTATTTCCTCGGTGTCGAGAACATCATCCTTTATCGAGCCGATGAAGGAGAGATTAAGCCCCACAACCGGGTCGTCGAATTTCGGCCACAATATCCCCGGCACATCGAGCAGGTCAAGCCCGCCTCCGACCTTAATCCACTGCTTGTCGCGCGTGACGCCGGGACGATTCTCGACCTTCGCCTTTGATGCCCCCGCGAGACGATTTATAAGCGACGACTTTCCGACATTCGGGATGCCGACGACCATGGCGCGAGCTGCGCGAGCCTTGCCGCCCTTCGCGACGAGTTTGTCTGTCCTGCCTTTGGCGAGCCCCTCGGTGTTCTCAATGAGCCTTTTGAGGCCCCTGCCGCTTATTGAATCAATAGTCACCGCGAGAATGTCCTCATTCTTAAAATGCGACTGCCACATTTTAGTTATGGCGGGGTCGGCTAGGTCGGATTTATTCAGCGCTATCAGCTTCGGCTTGTCCCCTATTATCTCTCGCAGCATCGGGTTGCCGCTGCTGCGCGGCGCGCGGGCGTCCAGCAACTCTATGACGACATCGACCAGCTTCAGATTTTCGCTGATGAGCCGCCGCGTCTTTTGCATGTGCCCCGGAAACCACTGGACACTCGGCACGTTATTTTCCGTTTTGTTTGTTTGGTTATCTTTTTCTTCAGCTGCCATATTCCTGAAGAGCCTTTTCGGCTTCCTCCCTCTCGCGCCTCATGCAGCAATTCTTATACTTCTTGCCGCTGCCGCACGGGCATGGGTCATTGCGCCCCACCCTGCGCCCTCGGTTTGGATGAGCCGCGTCACGCTCATCATCGTCCGCGTCGAGCTTGCCCGTCATCATCTCGACAGGCGTGTGCCCCTTGAGCAGCCACATATGAAGCGAATTATTGAAATCCATCAGGAGATGCGCCGCTTCCTCCACATCCGATGCCAGCACCGGCGTGCCAAGAGTGTCGATGTACTGCATGACCTCCCTCATCTTGCCGCCGTTCTGAATTATCATGGTGATATGCGCGACGACGGCAGCCGCCTTGAGCACATCAAATTTATAGACAGCCATGAAATGCTGCGCCAGCTCCTGATACGCGCGTGTCGACTCGATGTAGTTCTCCTCGCCGGCATCATACACCTTGGTATATGAGATTTTCGCGAATCCCACGCCGAGCTTTTCCTGCGCGCTTGCTATGCTCTCGGGATTGAGCACGGTGCAATAGTGCATCAGCCGCTCGCCGGCGATGACATTCCTCTGCCAGCAGGCACCGTTATACATAACGCCCATGAAATCCGAAAAATTGAAATCATCCCGCTCCTCGAGATACTCCTTCACCTTCGCGAAAAGCTGGTCATAGTTCAGCACGCCGTAGTAATAGAGGATGCCGCAAGCGATGCGGAAAACGTCGCTGTTCCACTCTATCTCCTTCGCGAAAGAGGCATTGTCCAGCCTATTGAACTCCTCGACAATCTCATTCGGCATATACCACGCGACCTTGCCGTCGCTCGCGCCGCTCATCAGCACGCCGATGCTCTGAAAATAATCGAGCCTCATCTCGTCCTCGCGGAACTCCGTCGAGATGCCCCCCTGCTTGACTATATGACGGAACGCCTGATACTGCTCGTCGAGCATCGAGACGAACCACCTGCCCGCGAAATTCATAATCTCGGCTCCAAGCTTTTCAGCAAGCTCGCTCTTTTTTAGATTGCTCGTGCCGGACATTCCGACATTATAACGAATATCATCAAGCTCCTGCCGCGTGAGCGTCATCAGCGCATTGAAAAGAGACCTGTCCTCCGGCACATCCCTTTTGAGAATCTGCTTTTTTCTTTTTCCCGCTTCCTC
>JAFTAB010000163.1 GCA_017458745.1 Schwartzia sp. (in: firmicutes)
AAAGCAGACGGGGCAGGTGCAGGCAATAGACGGAACAGTCTACGAGCCAAGCGGCAAGACAGTGGAGACATCATCCACGCAAGAGCCGGTGGTGGATTCTTTCCGGCAGTTCACATACACAGACCCTGCGACAGGAATTTCAATGCCTTACAACATTTTCCTCCCCGACGGGTACGACGAAAGCATCGAATATCCGCTTCTGTTTTTCGTGGCGGACGCCAGCGCGAACATCAACGACGTGAGGACTCCCCTCTTTCAGGGTAACGGCGCGACGGTCTGGGCGGAGCCGTCGTGGCAGAGGGAACACCCATGCATCGTATTGGCACCGCAATACACCGCCGACCTTGTCGCTTCCATCGGCATGATGACTACCGACGCGAACGAATGGACACCGGGGCTTTCCCTCGTCACCGGCCTGCTGCGCGATGTCATCAATCGCTGCAGCGTGGACGAGAGCCGCATATACGGCACGGGGCAGTCTCAGGGCGGCATGACGAACATCGCCATCGCGGACAGATACCCGGAGCTTTTCGCCGGGCAGCTCCTCGTCGCCTGCCAATGGGATACAGAAGAAATGGAAGCACTGAAGGACAATAACCTTTGGATTGTCGTCTGCGAGGGCGACCCGAAAGCGTTTCCCGGCATGAACGAGGCGACGGCGCGCTGGGAGGCTCTCGGCGCAAAGGTGGCGAGGAACTCTCCGTTTTGGGACAGCAAGGCACCCTACGACGAGATGCAGGCCAATGTCAAGTCGATGGAGCAGCAGGGAACAAACATAAACTACTCCGTATTCGCGAAAGGCAATCATATGTACACATGGAGCTTTGCCTACGATATCGACGGAATCAGGGAGTGGCTGTTCCGCCAGCATAAATGATTGGAAATAATAGACATAATAAAATGAGACTTATTCGGTGGGAGTCTAAAACTTCCATTGAATAAGTCTCATTTTATTCTATGCTGCCGATACTAAAATTTGAACTGTGCCAATGATTCCTGCAACTCTTGCGCGAGATGCGCGAGTGAGTCGCTGGCGGAGGCTATTTCCTGCGCGGAGGCGGATTGCTCCTCGGTCGCCGCCGACACGCTCCGCATCTCATCGGAGACCTGCTGCCCCTGCCGATCGACTTCGGCGATGCCGCCGGCAATGCTTTGCGAGCTCTCGGACACGCCCTTGACACTCTCGGCGATGTTCGTGATCTCGGTAGTGATACGCAGGACATCCTGCGTAATCTTGTCGAAAGTGTCGTGCAGACCCTCGACAGCTTTCGCGCCGACCGTGACCTTTTCACGGCCTTCCTTCATTGCGCGCACCGCGTTGTCGGTGTCGGCCTGAATGCCCGCGATCAGATTTGAAATATTCTGCGCCGCCTCGCCGCTCTGCTCGGCAAGCTTCCGGACTTCCTCGGCGACCACGGAGAAGCCGCGCCCCGCCTCGCCCGCGCGTGCCGCCTCTATGGCCGCGTTGAGCGCGAGCAGGTTTGTCTGGTCGGCGATGGCGGAAATGCTCTCGACGATCTGCCCTATTTCCTTCGACCGCTCGCCGAGCTTGTCCACGATGACGGCGGAACTTTCAACCGTCGTCTCGACGCTCTTGATTTGCTCCACCGCGCCGATGACGGCCTTGCCGCCCTGCGTCGCCGCATCGCTGACATTATGCGCGTTGCCCGATGCCTCATGGGATTCTGCTTGGATTTCCTCCAGCGTCGCGGAGACAGTGCCGATATTCGACGAGCTGTCCGCGATGCTCGACTGCTGCTTCTCCACCGCGTCGGAGGCAGTGGTGACAGACTGAGCCACCTGCGTGGCAGCCTCCGCCGTCTGCGTCGAGCTGGCAGTCAGCTCCTCGGAAGACGCCGCCATCTGCTGCGCGCTGTCGGCAATCTTTTGTATTACGCCTTTGATGCCGTCCCGCATCTTGATCATTGCAATCGCGAGCTGCCCGATCTCGTCCTCATGCTCCACGATAATATCCGTCGTGAGGTCGCCGTTCGCGATGCGCCGCGAGTCCTCGACGAGAGCCGTGATTGGCCCGCCGATGCGAGTCTGGAAAATAACCCAGAGGGCGACGCAGAGGAGCAGTATGACGGCCACTGACATGCCAACACTGATAAAGATTGCCCGATGGATTGGCCCCATATAGTCGGACTTTGGCGCGACTAGAACGAGGCGCAGATGGCTGTTTCCAATCGGCGCGACCATCACATAGCTTTCCTCGCCGAAAGCGTCGGTATTGTAAAGCGCCGCCTTGGCAGCGTTCGCGTTCAGTCCCTTGCCGAATGCCGCGACTTTTGCATCAGGGCTGTCCTGTATCTTCACCTTTAGATTCTGGTCGGCATTCTTCGTCGCGACGAACTGCCCGCTCTGCGTCAGCAGGAACGCGTAGCCGCTCTCCCCAATCTTGATGTTTTGGATATAATCCTCCAGCTCTTTCATGCCGATGTCCACGGTCACGACGCCGACAGGCTTGCCGTCCCGCATGATCGGCGCGGAGCTGGTCAGCATCGCGGTCTTGCTCACATCGTCGTATGCCGGCTCATCCCAAAAGACCTCCTTGCCGCCTTGGATGCTCGCCTTGTACCATGCGAACTGAGGGTAATTGTACGCCTCGTTGCTGTAATCCATCGTCATGGATACATTGCCGCCGTCTTTTGAATAATACGGGCCGAACCATTTCTGCCCCGGGTACGCGTTCGGCGCGAACCAAAGGCCGCTCCCGAATATTGCCTCGTCGGACTGCACCAGCGCGGTGATGAATCGCCCGGCGAGATTCATGTCGTAAGTCTGCATCGCGCTGATGTTCAGCGCCAAAGACTTGGTCTTTCCCGATACCTGCGTCAGCCGCTTGTCGAACTTCTCGGAAATCTCCCCGCTCTTGGCTGTCAGCATCGCCTCCAGCTCCGTCTCCATGTTCTCGGAAAGCTGGTACGCGTTGATGAAAGTCAAAAGCCCCAAAAGAACTGTCGAAAGCACAACGACGCTGCAAATGAAAAGCAATCTGATACTTCGTGAAAATAAATTCATAAACGGTTCACCTCGTTGAAATTGGCTGCTTACTTGAATATTATAACGTCGCTGCTCACTTTTGTCTATCGGCAAAAAAGTAACGAAAAAACGTGTTCATCGGCGTGGCGAGCACGTTTTTTTTCGCATTTTTTTGCAATCTTCCTCGAAAATGTTTCATATTATAGAAAAATGCCTCCCGATGTGCTATAATATAGGCGCAGGGAGGTTTTTGCTTATGGGATATACATCGACGCCCTACGATGATGTGGGGCACACTTTGCTATACGATTGCAGCCAGCTCATACTCCCTGTGATAAACGAGATGTTCGGTGAGCACTATGACGGCACGGAGAAGATAGTGTTCCGGCCTAACGAGCTTTATGTCCAGCAGCAGAACGGCAGGCAGAGGAAACGCATAACTGATTCCAGCTTCTGCGTCATCAAGGGGAACGTCACCAAGAAATACCATTATGAAATCCAGTCAACGGAAGACAACACCATGCTGCTGCGAATGTTCGAGTATGACGCGCAGATAGCATTGTCGGACGGGGAAATAGCGGGCAACGTGCTGGAAGTGTCGTTTCCACATTCGGCGTTGCTCTACCTGCGTCACAGCGAGAACACGCCGGACACCATGATGGTGAGGATAAAAACGCCGGGAACAACGGCGGAGTATGAGATACCTGTCCTCAAAGTGCAGAAATACAGCGTGGATGAAATCTTCGACAAGAAGCTTTATTACCTGATACCGTTCTATATCTTCACCCATGAATCCAGATTCAAAGTATATGAGACAGACAAGAGCCAGCTTCAATTATTGCTTGCCGAGTACCGGCATATATGCGGCAGGCTGAATGAAATGATGGAAAACGGCGAAATGGATGCCTACACTAAGCAGTCCATTCTCGACATGGGCAAAAAAGTGGTGCGCAGTCTGGCAAGAGATTGCAAATCAGTGCGCGAAGGAGTTGAAAAAATTATGGGCGGCAAAATATTGGACTATCCGGCGAAGCGGATTTTGAATAAAGGAATAGCAAAAGGACACGCAGAAGGTTGGGACTCTGCTAGTTTGGCTTTGATCAAAAATCTAATGTCAGCCATGAGCCTAGATATTGATGATGCGATGGCGGCATTGAAGATTCCCGATGACAAGCGGGCACAGTATCGGGCAACGCTCATGGCCAAGTGAATCATATATAAAAGAGC
>JAFTAB010000164.1 GCA_017458745.1 Schwartzia sp. (in: firmicutes)
CCCGCCGCTCATCGGGCGCGGGGGAGGATTCGAGTACCTGCGCATGAAGAAGAAGAGCGCGATGCTGGGAGTGATAGAGTTCGAGAAATACCATGAGCATCACGCGAAGCTGTCGGCTGGGGACATGATATTCCTCTACACAGACGGCGTGACTGAGGCGATGGACGAGCGCGGCGAGGAGTACACGGAGGAGCGGCTGAGGGAGAGGCTGGTCGCCTGCCGCGGCATGGACGTTGACGCGCTGCTCGCCGCGGTGCGCGAGGACGTGGCGGCCCACGCCGGGGGCGCGGCGCAGTCCGATGACATCACAATGATGGCGCTGAAGTATTTGGGGAGAAAACAAAGCGAATGAAGGAAAATAGATTCGCCCTGCCGCGGCTTTTCGAGGGCAAGGGGAAAAGCCTGCGGCAAGGCATGTTGCATCTGATGCTTTCAAGCGGCTTCCTGTCATTTCTGGCGGCAGTCATTCTTGTCGTTGCCAGCTTTTTTGTGCTGCGGGCTGCCGTGACTAGCAGCGCCGCCGAGCTCCGGGAGGAGGCGGTAGGCGCGGCGACGCGCTATGCCGACAGGGAGGTCACTGAAAAGATAAAGGGCATTTCAGAGTCCAGAGCAAAGGAAATAGAGAACCGACTGGATAAAATCCGCACTGATGTGGCGTGTCTCGCGGAGATCATGGACATCATAGCGGACGAATCACATTCCCCGTACCCGCAGCCGCTGATTGATGCGCGCGAATCGCCTGTCAGGTCAGGCGAGGCTTATTTGCTCTATGATGCGATGCTCTCGGCGGAAAACGCGGAAGATGCGCTCGCGGACAAAATATCAAGGGACTCGGAGTCGGTACTCTACATGATGCCCTTGTCAAAAATCTATGATTCTTTTGCCGTGGCGGTATACATCGCGTCGGCAGACAATTATTTCATCTGCGTGGAAAACGATCCGGGGCATGAGGTATTGGATTTCCCGGAGAGTTTTGTCAAAGGATTCCGCCCAAAGGAAAGACCGTGGTACGTGGCCGCGAGCCATGAGAGCATTGCGGGAAAACCTGTGTTCACGGATGTCTATATCGGGGTCGATGACGGCCTTGCAAGTATATCGTGCGCGATGGCGTATTACAGGGGCGGTACTCTGGCCGGCGTCGCCGGAATGGGATTCACGCTGGACACGATTTCCGATATTGTGGAGAAGGCCGGGGCCGGCAAGACGGGCTTCAGCTTCGTGCTGGACAATAGAGGGCAGGTCATCCTCTCCGGGCGAAGGGAGGGGCTGCTTGCCCCGTCAGTCGGCGGGCACGGCATTCGCGATATTGAGGAAAAGGATCTTTCGGATGCGTTAAGCAGCATGATGGATGGCGGGCGCGGCATCGAGACAGTGCATCTTGACGGCGAGGAATATTATCTGGCATACGTCCCGATGGATTTAATGGGCTGGAGTTTCGGCACGCTGATAAGCAAGAAAGAGGCCGTATCGCATGTCAGCGAGCTGAGAGAGAATTTCTCGGGGCATATGACGGGTTTTGATGCGGCGCTTAATGACACGTTGGCTGCAATGAACAAAAAAGCCGCAGGGTGCATTGTCGTCGCTTTCGTCATAGTCGTGGCATTGAGCTTTCGGCTGTCCCGCCGTTTCGTCGCCCCGCTTTATGAGATTGGCGCGGGCGTGCGTGAGATAGCGGGGGGCAATCTTGACGAGCGGCTTGACATTCATACCGGGGATGAGATTGAGCGGCTGGCAAACGACATAAATGACATGACATCCCAAATGAAAGAATATATGGGGCACCTGGCGGCCGTGACGTCGGAGAGAGAGAGGATAAAGACGGAGCTGGCGCTCGCGGCGAGCATACAGGCCGGGATGCTGCCCTCGGTAAGGCCGGACTTCTTCGGGAAGGGCAGCTACTCGCTCGCCGCCTCCATGCAGACGGCGAAGGAGGTCGGCGGGGACTTCTACGATTTCTACATGCTGCCGGGCAACCGCCTCGCCGTGACGATAGCCGACGTCTCC
>JAFTAB010000165.1 GCA_017458745.1 Schwartzia sp. (in: firmicutes)
CAAAGAATTAACTTTAATAAATATTTATATAAAATTTAGGGGGAAATACTACATGAAGTTTCAGGAGATTATTCTGGCCTTGCAAAAGTTTTGGTCAGACAAGGGGTGCATCCTCTCTGAGCCGTATGACGTTGAAAAGGGAGCCGGCACGATGAATCCCTCCACTTTTTTGCGCGTGCTCGGCCCGGAGCCGTGGAACGTGGCGTATGTGGAGCCGTCGCGCCGACCAGCTGACGGGCGATACGGCGACAATCCCAACAGGCTTTACCAGCATCATCAATTTCAGGTCATAATGAAGCCGTCACCCGACAATATACAGGAGCTTTATCTGAAGAGCCTCGAGGAACTGGGGATTGACCCCAAGAAGCATGACATACGCTTCGTCGAGGACACCTGGGAGTCGCCGACGCTCGGAGCGTGGGGGCTTGGCTGGGAGGTATGGCTTGACGGAATGGAGATAACGCAGTTCACTTATTTCCAGCAGGTCGGAAGCGTCGACGTCGCGCCGGTGTCATCCGAGATAACATACGGGCTGGAGCGTCTCGCGATGTATATTCAGGGCGTCGAGAATGTCTATGACATTCAGTGGACTGACGATTACACTTATGGCGATATTTTCCATCAGAATGAGTTTGAGCAGTCGAAATATTCCTTTGACCTCTCGGATGAGGCGCTGCTTTTCGATTTGTTTGAGAAATATGAGAAGGAGGCAGTGCGCGTGATTGAGGCGGGCTTCGTCCATCCCGCGTATGATTATGTGCTTAAATGCTCGCATACCTTCAATTTGCTCGACGCGCGCGGAGCGATCAGCGTCTCGGAACGCACCGCATTCATCGGCAGAGTCAGGAGACTCGCGAGGCTGTGCGCGCAGTGCTATCTGAGGCAGCGCGAGGAGCTTGGCTATCCGATGATGAAGAGGGGGAAAAAGGCATGAACAGGGATCTGCTGCTGGAAATAGGGACGGAGGAAATTCCCGCGCACGCGATGCCGGGCATACTCTCGTCGCTAAAGGAAAACGCTGAAAAATCATTAAAAGAATTGCGCCTTGATTTCGGCGATATAAAGACGCTCGGCACTCCGAGGAGAATCGCTCTCATAGTGAGCGGGCTGGCGGAAAATCAGCCCGATGTTTCAAGCGAGAAACGCGGTCCCTCGATTCAGGCGGCTTTCGACGCTGACGGCAGTCTGACGAAGGCGGCGCAGGGATTCGCCCGTGGGCAGAAAATTGCCCCCGATGAATTGGTGAAGAAGGACGGATATGTCTACGCTGTAGTGCATGAGAAGGGCAAGAAGACGACGGAGCTTTTGCCGGAGACACTGAAATCGCTTATATGCGGCTTGCCGTTTCCAAACACGATGCGATGGGGCAGCCTCGATTTCAAGTTCATACGCCCCGTGCGCTGGCTCGTCGCGCTATACGGCGAGGAAGTAGTGCCTTTTGAGGTCGCGTCGGTGACATCGGGCAGGGCGTCGCGCGGTCACAGATTTTTGGGACACGAGACGTTTGACATAAAGGACGCGGCAAGCTATGAGGCCTCGTGCGAGAGCGAGTTCATCATAGTGGATCAGGAGCGTCGCCGCAAAATGATTTGCGAGCAGATTGAGGCGGTCGCAAAGGAAAATGGCGGCAAAGCCGAGATCAATGACGAGCTGCTGGAGGAGGTAACGTATCTCGTCGAGTATCCGACTGCTCTGTGCGGTCACTTCGAGGAAAAATATTTGAGGCTGCCTCCTGAGGCGGTAATCACCCCGATGCGCGACCATCAGAGGTACTTCCCTGTGAAGGACGCAAGAGGAAAACTGCTCCCGCTTTTCATCACCGTGAGGAATGGCGGCAGGGAGCATCTTGACATCGTGCAGCACGGCAATGAGAGGGTGCTCCGCGCGAGACTGGCTGACGCGCAGTTCTTCTTTGACGAGGACAGAAAGAAGACGCTGGCGGGGCATCGGGAAAAGCTGAAGACGGTCGTGTTTCAGGAAGGCCTCGGCACTGTCCATGAAAAGACGAGCCGCCTGATGGAGCTGTCGGAAAAAATTTCCGATATGCTGGGCGTGAGCGAGGATGAAAGGAAAAAGGCTGTCCGCGCAGCCGAGCTGTCGAAGGCCGACCTGGTCACGGGCATGGTGACGGAGTTCACCGAGCTGCAGGGCATAATGGGGCGCGAGTATGCGAAGCTCGACGGCGAGGACGATGACGTGGCGACGGCTATCGACGAGCACTATCGCCCTCGCTTTGCCGGGGACTCGGAGCCGTCAAGCAGGATTGGTCTCATTGTCAGCATAGCGGATAAAATTGATAATATCGTTGCGACGTTCAGCCGCGGGCTTATTCCCACGGGCTCTCAGGATCCCTTTGGGCTTCGCCGTCAGGCTCTTGGCCTCGTCAATCAGCTTATAAATTCCAAGACGCACATCAATATATCGGATATTGTGGAGACCTCGATGAATCAGCTCGGCATAAATGACAAGGCGGCTCGCGACAAAATGCAGGGCGAGGTGGCGGAGTTCATTCGCCTGCGAATGAAGAACGTGCTCGACGAGAATAAAATTCGCTATGATGTGGCCGACGCGGTTCTCGGCGATGCCGATGACGTGCTTTCGACGTATCTCCGCGCGGGGGCGGTCGCGAGCGAAATCGCGGGCGGCGACATGACGCCCGTCATTCAGTCGTTTGTGAGGGCGAAAAATATATCGAGCAAAGCCGACAAGAGAAATGACTCCATTGACGAGTCGCTTTTTGTCGAGCCTGTCGAGAAACAGCTTTTTGATGCGTTCTCATCCGCAAGGGATAAGGCG
>JAFTAB010000166.1 GCA_017458745.1 Schwartzia sp. (in: firmicutes)
ATTTGAACCAGCTTAATGAACATTTTTCAGAGCTTCATTTCTTTGACACACCTATATGAAAAAATGCCAGCCTATCTTGATTCGATAAGCTGGCATTTTAGTTTTTAGAGCATCGCCTTTAGCTCGGTCAACCGCTGCTGGGCAAGCCCGGTCTTTTCGCCAATCTCGGAAAAAGACTTGTTCTCTTTCATCATGCGGATTGCCGTCATCATGTTGAGCTCGCCCTCGTTACGACCTGCCTGAATGCCACGATTCTCGCCAATGGCTTCCCCGTCCATACGCGCCTGATTGATACTGTTCTCCCATGCGTTCCACATATCGACCACATCTCCTTCCCCTTCCAGAGAAATATTGAATCCAGTCACCGTCTTTATGAAGCTGGCGGTATTTCGAGTCACACTGGTGAACTTTTCCTTGCTTTTCATCCAGTTCATGTCCTTGTCTTGCTTGTGCTTGATGCAGTCCAAGACAATGCCAAGCTCCGTGCGGAATTTGTCGAAATCTGCCTCGGTCATGTCGGCGGGCGTGATGAGGTTCAATTTATAGTCTGGGACGAACGAAAGCACACCCTTGTCCTTCACGGAGAGCATATCGTGAAGGCTGGTGGCACCGTCCCACTTCTCGGAGCTAAGGCTGATTACCAAGGTAATTACGGGCATCAGCAAATCATCCTTAGTGATGCCTGCGAGAAACTCCTCACCATCCAATTTATCTCCCGCTTTTCGGTGTGCCGCCGCTATGTCTGACACCTGCTGTGCGTAGCTCATGGCATCGTACAGCATATTTCTTACGGGCATGGCCAAATGGACAGCGTTCTGAATTTCTATGCCCAAAATGAGGTAATAAGCCTGACTGCCCTTCATCGCCGAATAAAGTTTCAGCACATCACGGACTTTTTGAAGCGGCTGCCTTTTTCCGTTGCCGTAGGGCAGAGCCACAGCCGTGGTATCCATAGGGCTGAGTTCCTCCGGCTTGATAATGTCCCTGCCGCCGTACATAAGGTAATTGAAAGCATCCGCCACTCTTTCCGGCGAGGACAGATACGCTTTGGCTTCGGTGTCTATCGCGCCCATGCACACAATCTCCCTTCGTTGGTTCTATTGTACAATGGAACGACGAGGATTGGCAATAGGGAGAATTTTCTCGCTCTTGTCGAATTTACCCATTAGTATCAAACAAAAAAGAGACTTATTCAGCGGGATTATATGCTCCCACTGAATAAGTCTCATTTTTATAATATTAATCTTCGAACAAAATTTTAATAAAACATCACTTTCACTTCGCCATGAGTTTTGCGAGTTTGTTCGCGAAGGCGACAGGATCGTCGGGCAGGATGCCCTCTATGAGCAGGGCCTGCGTGTAGAGGAGGTCGCAGTAGTCCTTGAATCCCGCATCGTCCTTGCCAGCCTCGTGCAGCGTCGTGAGCTTCTTGAAAAGCTCGTGATTGGGATTGATTTCGAGTATTCTCTTCGCCTTGAACATCGGGTTGTCCATATCGGAGAGGTTCTGCTCCATCGAGAGGCTCGGCCCGTACTGATCGGCGACGAGGCACACCGCGCTCGATTTGAGTCGGCTGGAGATTTTGACCTCGGCCACTTTGTCGCCAAGAGCCTCCTTGATGTCCTTCAGGAGATCGCCGCTCTCCTTCTCCGCTTTCTCCGTGTCCTTCTTCTCCTGCTCGGACTCCGCGTCATCTAGCCCGAGGTCGCCCTTGCTGACGGACTGGAACTCCTTGCCGTCGTATTCATGCAGCGCCTCGACAGTGAACTCGTCGACCGGATCGGTGAAGTACAGCACCTCAAAGCCGCGCGATTTCAGTGCCTCCATCTGAGGTATCTCGTCGATGACATTCGTGTCCTTGCCCGTCGCGAAATAAATCTTTTTCTGCGACTCGGGCATGCGCTCCTTGTACTCCTTCAGAGTGACGAGCTTTTTCTCCTTCGACGAATAGAACAGGATGAGGTCTTTCAGCTTTTCCTTCGCGTCCCCGCCCGTGTAGATTGTGCCGTAAATTCCAATCTTCAGCGACTTGCCAAACTCGGCCCAGAATTTTTCATAGCCCTCGCGGTCTGTCTCCAGCAGCTTCGCCAGTTTCTTCAGTATCGTGTTGGCGAGGTTTTTGCCGATGACCTTCAGCTCGCGGCTCTGCTGGAGCAGCTCGCGCGAAATATTGAGCGAGAGGTCGGGCGAGTCAACGAGCCCCTTGACAAAACGCAGGTACTCAGGCAGCAAGTCCTTGCACTTGTCCATGATGAAAACGTGGCGCGAGAAAAGCTGAAGCCCCGGCTCGAAATCCGCATGATAAAGATTGAACGGCGCCTTGCCGGGGATATACATGAGAGCCGTGTACTCGACAGTGCCCTCCGCCTTGATATGGAACACGTCCATCGGCTCTTCCCATTCATGGAACTGGTTCTTGTAAAACTCGCTGTACTCCTCTTTCGTTATATCCTTCTTGTCGCGCGTCCAAAGGGGCTTCATCGAGTTGAGCGTGCGCAGCTCTATCTTCTTCTCGGGCTTCGCGTCCTTGATGGGCTTGCCGTCCTCGTCGCGCGGTATCTCCTCCGTCTCGAAATTCATCTTGATCGGGTAGCGCACATAGTCCGAGTATTTCTTCACGAGGCTCTGGATATGATACTCGTCGAGGAAATTCTCCTCCGCGCCGTCGCCGTAAAATTCCTTCGCGAGATAGAGAGTTATCATGGTGCCGCGGCTCTCCTTCTCGCACTCCTCGACGGTGAATGAGCCGGAGCCGTCAGACTCCCAGCGCGTGGCCTCCTTCTCGCCCGCCTTGCGAGTCTTTATGACCGCCTTCTCCGCGACCATGAACGCCGAATAAAAGCCCACGCCGAACTGGCCAATCATGTCCTTGTCGGTGATGTCCGAGTCGCTCTCCTTCGCTTCCTTCAGCTTCTCAAGGAACGCCTTCGTGCCGGACTTTGCGATTGTCCCGATGTCGTCGATGACCTCCTGACGGCTCATGCCGATTCCGTTGTCGGATATTGTGAGCGTGTGGCTTTCCTTGTCAGGCACAATATAAATCTCATAATTCTCATCGCCCTCAAGGATTTCACGGTTCGTCAGCGACGCGAAGTGTACCTTGTCGATCGCGTCAGAAGCGTTTGAAATCAGCTCACGCAGAAAAATCTCGTGATTCGTGTAAATCGAGTGAACCATGAGGTCGAGGAGCTTTTTCGTCTCTGCCTGAAATTCATGTGTTTCCTTTGCCATTAAATACCTCTTCTTTCTTTATGAACTATTTATGAATGTGAATTTCCGTTTTTAGCACTCGCATCACATGAGTGCTAAATAATAATAACGCGAAATAATCAAAAAGTCAAATATTTATATTTTTTCTTTTATTTTTCATTTTAAGTGATATAATAATCCACATCAAACAGGTATAAAATATAATGTTTTTATTTTTGGAATGGAGGAAATAGCAATGACTGTAACCAAGGACATGAGCATCATGGAGGTCGTGCAGAAATATCCCGAGACTATCGAGGTTTTCATGAATTCCGGCATGGGCTGCATCGGCTGCGCCGCCGCTCACTTCGAGAATATCGAGCAGGGCGCTCTCGCCCACGGCATCGACATCGACTCGCTGATGCAGGGGCTCAATGAGGTCATACCACAGCAGGCCTGAGGCCGACGAAAAATCTGCAAGCCACGCTCGGTTTGCAGATTTTTTATTTTGCAGCCGCAACAAAATTTTTTGCAGCCTCAAACAGTTTTATTGACGCATTGCATATTTTGGCGTAGTATAGGTATGCAGTTATTTCAAGGAAGCGATGATTAAGCGTGCAAATCGCTTGCGCGCGGCAAAAGGCCGGGACGGGCGAGAGGGACTGACTTATTCAGCGTTTACTTCATTTCACCAGAAAGGATGTGGGCAACATGGACGGCGATCACCCCGATTTATGTCACCGATCGAATATCATTGCAGAGTGCGCCGTGTTTTCGTGTGCCCATTTTTCATTTTGCGGGTCATGAGCTGGCGGCACTCGGAAAGGAAGTGCGCCTATGCTCAAAGCATTCAAGTCGCAGGACGACGGCACGCTCACGGAGCTTTCAATCGAGTCAATCGAGAAGGGCTCGTGGATAAGCCTGATTGCTCCGACAGCTGACGAGCTTCAAACCGTGCAGCGGCTCACCAATGTCGAGGCAAATTTTCTTCGCGCCGCGCTCGACGAAGAGGAACGCTCGCATACCGACGTCGAGGAAACAGGCATCCTCGTCCTGACCAATGTCCCGATACTTCGCGAGAGCGATGTGTACGACACGCTGCCGCTCGGCACCGTGATCACTCACGACTACTTCATAACAGTCTGCCTGGAGGGCAACGCAGTCCTCAACGAATTTGGCAGGGACACGCAGAAGCTTTTCCGCACGTTCAAAAAGACAAGATTTCTTTTTCAGATTCTCTATAAGTCCGCCACATACTATCTGAAATATTTGCGCCAGATAAGCCACAAGTCGGAGCAAATCGAGGACAGGCTGCGCGAGTCGATGCGCAACGAGGAAATACTCCGACTGCTGGAGCTTTCAAAAGGCCTCACCTATTTCAATGCCGCTATTCGCTCAGACGGCGCGGTGCTCGACAAGCTGCTCCGCCTTCGCTCGAACCTCACCGTCGCGCCCATGCTCAAGATGTACGAGGAGGACGAGGATCTGTTGGAGGACGTCATCATCGAGAACAAGCAGGCCCGCGAGATGGCCGAGATGTACAGCGCGATTCTCTCGCGCATGGCGGACACATTCTCGTCAATCATCTCGAACAACCAAAACAGCGTGATGAAATTCCTCGCGGCGGTGACGATTATCCTCGCGATACCGACAGTCATATCGAG
Source organism: Schwartzia sp. (in: firmicutes) (assembly GCA_017458745.1). GTDB lineage: Bacteria > Bacillota > Negativicutes > Selenomonadales > Selenomonadaceae > RUG024. The sequence continues at coordinate 4,854 of JAFTAB010000166.1, forward strand.
CTTCTTCGGCATGAACGTCGATATACCTTTTGCCACGCAGAACAACGCATTCCTGACAGTGGCTTTTATCTCTGCAGCCATGGCGGGGGCCGCCTCATACATCCTTTGGCGGCATAACATGTTTTAGAAAACGACAAACGAGAAACCAACAATACATAATGAAAATTGCTTACAAAAAAAGGACGCAGCTCAAATCGAGTTGCGTCCTTTTTTATATTACTTTGATCTGTGCTTCATGTAATAGAAAACGTACTGCTGCATGATTCCGGCATCTTCGCCGAATGGTGCGAACGGGTCCTCGCCCTCGCATATTTCAAGTGCCCTTGCTATCCACACGTCCACCGGCACTCTTGATGTCCTCCCGTACCCGAAAAGCATCACGCAGTTCGCTACCTTCTTGCCCACGCCCTTGACGCTCATCAATGCGTCAAAAAGCTCATCATCATCCAGCTTTTCGATTGCCGCGAGGTCGAGCTTGCCGCTCGCCACTTTTTCCGACGCGTCGGCTATGTACGGTGCCCTGTAGCCAAGGCTGCAATCCCTCAGCTCTTTCTCGGGCACTTTTGCCATATCCTCGACAAGCGGAAAAGAAAAAATTTCTTCATTATATTTCGGCGGCGATATGATTTTCCTGCCATAGCGCGATGACAGCGTCTCAACGCATTGCGTTATGGCGGGAATATTTTTGCGCTGCGATATGATGAATGTGATCAGCATTTCCCATGCGTCTTGCCGCAAGACTCTTATTCCTCGCCCGAGCCTCACTGCCGCGCGCATGAAATCACCATGTGGCAAGTCATCCGCTATATCCCGCCCTATCGACGAGTAGTCGCGCCCCATGTCAAAGTATGAGCGCCACACGCTGTCCCATTCATCGCGCTCACATGACGCATCATATTTTGTCTCGCTCTTTCTTTTTATATACAGCAGATGCCCGCGGCATATAAATCGGAATGTGCCGTCCTCCATCCGCCTCGCGCGAAAGCACTGGCCGCAGTCTATTATCTTGTCAAGCGAGAAATCATCCTTTATCGTGATTATCATATTATTCCAGTTTCTTTTTCAGCTCGTCGGCAATCCTCGTGTACGTCGGCGCGGCCACGCCCATCTCCTTGGCCCGCTCCGCCACGCGGTACACGAGTCCCCCGACCTCCGACGGTTTCCCCGCGGCCGTGTCGCGCTGCATCGAGGCGGTGGACTCCGGCCTCAGCTTGTCCATCATCGAGAGATTATCCTCGACCAGAGACGCGGGAAGGTCGATGCCGTCCGCCTTGCCAAGCGCGATTATCTCATTCACAAGCGCGGCAAATGTCTCGCGATGCGCCCCGCCCTGCTGCATGTCCCTCGCCGTCGTGCCATGCAGAGCTCCGAGCGCGGCAAATGGCGCGACAAACGAAAATTTTATCAACGCGTCACGCTCAATATGCTCCGATAGCTCGGCTCGGATATTTGCCGCCTTCAGGTCGCTGACGACATCATTCAGAATGGGCGTCGCCTTTCTGCGGGTGTCCTCGCTCGTACTCTGGCGCAACCCGAAAACCACGCGGAAAATTTTATTATTGATTTTTATCGTGCCTGGCGATGATATTTGCGATACGATGTACATGCACCCATCGGTCACGATGCGGTCGGGTATCATCTTTTGAAGCTCCGCGCCCGTGCCGTAAATATTCAGGATCGGTATGACGATTGTGTCGCTCCCCGCGACGCGATTTATGAACGGGGGCACATCGCCAATCGAGTAGCCCTTCACGCACACGAATATTATGTCGGGCGTGTCATCATATTCTTCCATGGTCAAAGCCTTTGGTTGCACCGTGAAAGTCTCGGCAATCGTCTCAACCGTCAGCCCGTTTTTCTTTATCGCGTCAAGATGCGCCCCTCTCGCGATAAGCGTGACATCATTGCCCGCGCGCGCGAGGAACCCGCCTATCGCTCCGCCGGTTCCGCCCGCGCCGATAATCAAATATTTCATTCTGTTCCCCTTTCGTGTCAGCCTAAGCAATCAAAGAAATGCGTTAAATCTTTTTTCGTCGCCTATCGTTGTCATGCCGCCATGCCCCGTGAGCACCTTCGTCTCATCGGGAAGCGTCAGGAGCTTTTTCCTTATCCCGTCGACAAGCTGGGAGTACGAGCCTCCCGGAAAATCGGTGCGCCCAATCGAGCCCTGAAAGAGCGTGTCGCCGACAAAAACGACGCCGTCGCTCTCGTCGAGAAGGCATATTCCGCCCGGCGAATGTCCCGGCGTATGGATTACCTTGAGCGCAGTTTCGCCGAATGAAAGCTTGTCGCCCTCGGCTAGGAAATGCTCAGCAGGGCGTGAGAGCGCATTATAGCCCATGTACGCCGAGAGATTAAGGCGAGCATCGGAGAGCATCGGGTTATCCAGCTCATGGATATAAAGCGGCGCCTTGAGCGCGTCCCTTATCTCGTCATTCGCCCCGATGTGGTCGCCGTGCCCGTGCGTGTCGACCACCGCCCTTATATTTATATTATTGCTTCCTATATAAGAGAGAATGTGCTTCGCCCCTCCTCCCGGGTCTATGACGATTCCCTCCATCGTGTCATCATGGACAATGAAGCAGTTGACATCAATCGGGCCCACGACGAACGATTTTATTTTCAGTGACATTTTGCACCTCCTGCATATTCTCCGCATTTGATATTCTCAATAAATATTATCCTATGCCGGCGAGCGGTGGTACTCCCGCCGGATAATTCCCGTTTTATTCTTTTGCCGAGCCGACGGCTCTCGTGACGCTGAAAACGTCCCTTTGGCGGCGGAGCTTGTTCATAATCTGCTCCACCTGATCCGCGCTCCTGACATCAAGCCCCATTATGACCGTCGAGGTCTTGTTTCGGCGATTGGGTTTCGCATTGATGGAGCTGATATTCACCTTCATCTCGGCGGGTATCGCCAGCAGCGATGTCAGCACTCCCGTCTTGTCATTGCAGACGACTGCTATCGTCACCGTGTAGAGCTTGTCAAGCCCAACATCCCAGTCCACCTCGATGACGCGCGAGAGGTCGCCCATGTCGTTTATCACGTTGGGGCAGTCGGTACGATGCACCGTGACGCCTCGCCCGCGCGTGATATACCCCACAATCGTGTCGCCGGGGATTGGGTTGCAGCACTTCGCCAGCCGCACCAAAAGACCCGCCTCGCCCTCGACAAGTATGCCATGGCTCGACTTCTTCGCCGCGCCCTCGCGAGGCTTCAGCTCCGAAAGCAGCTTGGATATATCCGGGGTCGTCGTGTCCTTGAGATCCTTCTTGTGCATCTCAATCAGCTTCGTGAGAATGCTTTTGGATGCCAGACCTCCATAGCCCACCATCGCGTAAAGATCCTCCGACGTCGAGACATTGAATTTCGCCGCGGCCTCCTTCACGCGCTCTTCCTTCAGCAGCTCCTTCGGCTCATATCCGAGCCGCTTCGCCTCATCGCGCAGGAGCGCCATGCCCCGCTCGATATTCTCTCCGCGCTTGGCCTTCTTGAACCACGAGCGAATCTTGTTCTTTGTCTCGCTGGATGCCACAATGTTGAGCCAGTCGGGACTCGGCCCGTTATTCGCCTTGTTCGTGATGATGGATACTATGTCGCCGTTCTTCAGCTTGTACTCAAGCGGCACGAGTTTCCCGTTCACCTTGGCGCCAACGCAGTGATGCCCCACCTCCGTATGAATTCGGTAAGCGAAATCAAGCGGTATCGAGCCCTTCGGCAAACCAATAACATCGCCCTTCGGCGTGAAAGCAAAAACCTCATCCGAGAAAACGTCGACTTTGAGCGCCTCGACGTACTCCTTCGGGTCGGACAGTTCCTGCTGGAGGCTGACCATCTGACGCAAAAACGACAATTTCTGGTCGTAATTGCCTGACGCCGTCGAGCCTTTTCCTTTCTCCTTGTACTTCCAGTGCGCCGCGATGCCGTACTCCGAGACGCGGTGCATCCGGTACGTCCTTATCTGGATTTCAAGCGGATAACCGCGCGTCATGACCGTCGTGTGGAGCGACTGATACCCATTGGTCTTGGGCATGGCTATGTAGTCCTTGAATCTTCCCGGCATCGGCTTCCACATCTCATGGATAATCCCCAGCACCGAGTAGCACTCGCGCACCGACGACACCAGAACGCGCACCGCGGAGAGGTCATAAATCTCGCTTATGGCCTTGTTGTCGCGCTTCATCTTCTTGTAGATACTGTAAAAATGTTTCGCGCGCCCCACGATCTCGGCCTTCATTCCCGCGTTCACCAGCTTCGCGCGCAAATCCTTTATCGCTTCCTCGATAAATTCCTGACGCTCATCGCGCCTCTGCTTCACGCTCTCCACCAAATCATAATAGGCGTCTGGCTCCAAATACCTCAGGCACAAGTCCTCAAGCTCCCACTTGATATTTGATATGCCGAGCCTGTTGGCGAGCGGGGCATATATCTCTATGGTCTCCTGCGCGATGCGGTGCTGCTTTTCCGGCTTCACGAAATTGAGGGTACGCATGTTGTGCAGGCGATCGGCGAGCTTTATGAGGATTACGCGTATGTCCTTCGCCATCGCGAGGAATAGCTTTCTATAATTCTCAAGCTGCTGCTCCTCCTTCGACTTGTACTCGATCTTTGAGAGCTTAGTCACGCCGTCTATGAGCATGGCAACCTCGTCGCCAAATTCCTCCTGCATTTCCTCTTTCGTGTAAATCGTGTCCTCCACGACGTCATGCAGAAGCGCCGCGCTGATGGCGGCCTCATCGAGGTGCATGTCGGCGAGAATCTTCGCGACGTGCAGAGGATGTATGATATACTCCTCGCCCGAGTCACGCACCTGACCCTCGTGAGCGGACTTGGCCAGCTCATAGGCACTGATTATGATGTCGAGGTCGGCGTCCGGCTGCGTTTTTCTGACGACCTCAACAATATCCTCTATCGCGACAGCATCATTCGCAGTGTCAATTTCCCGTGTCTCAATCACAAAGCTCACCCCCCAAAAATAATATTAGCAACATTATATCATCAATCAAGCCATTTGCATGAACAATAGCAAAAAAAATTTGCCGCATTGCGCGCGACAAATAGAAATATTTTATAATTTACTGCTCATCATTTCACGGGCACATGATTATTCCTCATGACCTTTTCTGTACGTCCCCGACTCCATCAAGTCAATTTTTTCATCCGGCGGGGGCAGCAGACGATACTCCTCCCCGTCTTTTTCTATGAAGCGAAGCTCCTCAAAAATTTTTAACGCCTTTTTTGTCGTGTATGACGACAGCCCGAGCATAGCGATTATTTGACGCTCGGAGACCGCCGCTATGCCGCCCTGCTTTTTCGTCACCGCGCCCGAAAGCTCCCTGATCGCGAGATACACTTTTTTGAGAATCGACCTCGTCGGAAATATTTTTCGGCTTCCTGCCTCGCCAATGTCCGAGAGCTTCACCTGAATGTAACGATTGCCGTTCCACTCGTCCACCTCCGGAACATACGCTATGTCTATCGGGCCGCTCGTGGCAAATCCCATCATATCAGACATATTCCAGCCAATCGCGTGAATTTTTCCCAAGTTGAACATGAGATGCCTTTTTTCCTCTCCCCTGCCCACAAGGCGCACTTCGCTCGCCACCGCCTCATGGCAGAAGAAAAGGGGTCTGGGATTGTCCATGCCGTATGGCTCCAGTCTCGACAGTGTCTCGACGAAATTCATATCGACATCGTCCGGCGACAGCTCGGCCTCGCCGTCAACAACGGGGACAAACTGGTCGGGCATCATATTTTCCTCGGCATATTTATTCAGCGCGGCCTCAAGATCATCTATTCGGTTCTCCGCGACCGTCAGCCCCGCAGCCATCGAGTGACCTCCGAACTGTATGAGCGTGTCCCTCGCGCAGCTCAAAGCGTCAAACAGCGAGAACCCCTCAATGCTTCGGCACGACCCCTTGCCTATGCCGTCATGCATGCCAATCACAATCGCCGGGCGATAATATTTCTCCGTGAGCCTCGACGCGACGAGGCCTATCACCCCGGCGTGCCAGTCCTCCCCGTACGCCACTATCACATGCGTCTTGTCGAGGTCAGGGTAACGGCTCTTTATCTTTTCCTCCGCCTGCGCGAGAATATCCTGCTCGACATTCTTGCGCTCCTCATTGGCAACCTCCAGCTCCCGCGCCCGCCTCCTCGCAACAGCCTCGTCGCTTGAAAGCAGCAGCTCCGCGCCTGTCGCCGCCGTATCGAGACGCCCCGCCGCGTTCAGCCTCGGAGCTATGACAAACCCGACCATGCCGGCGGTTATCTCTTTGCCCGTCAGCCCGGATACATCTATCAGCTCTTTGACGCCAAGTATGCGTGAGGGATCCCGATTGAGCGCCGCAAGTCCCTCCTTCACAATTTTCCTGTTCTCATCGAGCAGCGGCACGAGGTCGGCAACCGTCCCTATGGCGACAAGCTCCATGTCATCCGCGAACTCCCTGCCGTATAATTTTTTCATTATCGCTTGGCAGAGCTTGAAGGCCACGCCGACGCCGCAAAGATTTTCAAACGGGTAACGGCAGTCTTTCTGGTGCGGGTCTATTACGGCGAGAGCATCCGGCCTGCGCTCTCCCGGCAGATGATGGTCGGTAATCACGATGTCGATTTTGTCCTTTACCTCGTCAACTATGTCCGCCGAAGATATGCCGCAGTCAACGGTTAGCAAAAGCGTCGCGCCCGCAGCCGCGAGCTTCAATATCTCCTCCGTGTGCAGGCCATACCCGATCTCGCGCGTCGGTATATAGTAGGTGACGCAGTCCCCCATGCCCAGCCGACCGAAAAACCTGATAAGCAGCGTGGTCGATGTGATGCCGTCCACATCATAGTCGCCATATATGACAATCTTCTCACGTCTTTCGATGGCGCGGGCGATGCGCTCCACCGCAACGTCCATATCCTTCATGAGAAAAGGGTCATAGTACGGAGCCTTCTCAGGCGAGAGGAATCGCTCCGCCTCCTCGGCCGTCTCGATGCCGCGGGACAAGAGTATGCCCGCTATGACGCGCGGCACTCCAATGGCGTTTGCCAGCTTCTCCTCGCGGGCTGCGTCATGCTCCCTCACTCTCCACTTTTTTTCCATTCAATTCACTCCAATATGATTTCCTTTTGTCTCATATTGTATCATATTTCCGCTGCCTTATCATAAAAAAACACGATATAAAAAACTGTCAATTTCATCGCAAGACGAAATTGACAGTCCCTCATTTATTATTCTTTTTCCGTTTTGATTTCTTCCTCAGCCTTTGCATCTTTCCTGCTCTCGCCGGCTCCCCGCAGTGTGACCCACAGCGGGGACGCTATGAAGATTGACGAGTAGCATCCCGAGAAAAATCCGACCAGCAGGGCGAACGAGAAATCCCTCGTGGTGTCGCCGCCGAAGAAGTAGAGCGCCAATGTAGTGAACAGCACGGTGCAGACCGTGTATATGGAGCGCGTCAGCGTCTGATATATGCTCCTGTTCGCGAGGGCGGTTATGTCCCCGCCCCTGCGGAAATGAAGCTTCAGATTTTCCCTTATCCTGTCGAATATGACTATGGTGTCGTTTATCGAGTAGCCCACGATGGTGAGCAGCGCGGCGACAAACGACGAGTCAATCTGCTTTTGCAGGAACGAGAATACCGCGAGCACCACCAGCACGTCATGCACCAGCGCGAGTACCGACGCGAGCCCAAACTTGAACTCGAACCGCATCGAGACGTATGCGACTATGAGCGCCCATGAGAGGAGCGTCGCCCAGAGCGCGTTGAGGAGCAACTCGGAGCCCATCGTCGCCCCGACCTTCTCCTCGCGAAGCACCGAGTAGTTGCCCAGCTTGTCTTTTAGCGTCGCCATGATTGCCTTGCGCTCATTCTCCTCAAGATCGACGGTGCGTATCATCACATCCGTCGCCTCGGTGACAGACGAGTCCGCGCCGGAGAGCTGTATCGTGCTGCTGTCGAGCTTGTACTCCTTCATCACGTCGCGCACCGAGGTGATGGCTACAGGCTCGTCAAACCGCATCTCCATGATAGTCCCGCCCGTAAAGTCAATGCCGAAATTAAAACCTTTAACGATCATGCAGATGATGCCCGGTATGATGACGCAGAGAGAGAGCAGATACCAGATTTTCCTGCGCCCCACTATGTCAAATCGACCCTTCATGTACTCCTCGTTGGGGTCAGCTTTCTGGACAGGCTTTTTATTTTTAGACATTCTGAGGCACCTCCCCCGAAGCGTCGCCGGATTTGGCACCGAAAACGAATGGATTTTGGAAAATATTTGCGCCGATTAGGAGCTTCAGCATATACTGCGTGAGCGACACCGCCGTTATCATCGACAGCACGACGCCGAGCCCCAGCGTGATGGCAAAGCCCCTTATCGAGCCCGTGCCGAACATGAAAAGCACGATGCTTGCTATGATGGTAGTGATGTTCGAGTCAAATATCGTGGTGAAGGCCCGCTTGAACCCGGCACTCATGGCCATGCGGAGCGTCTTGCCGGTGAGCACTTCCTCTTTGAAATGCTCGAATATCAGCACGTTCGCATCGACAGCCATGCCTATCGAGAGAATTATTCCCGCGACGCCGGGGAGCGTCAGCGTGGCATCGAGAAATTTAAGAGCCGCGAGAAGCATCAGCACATACGCCATGAGGCTGATGTCCGCCACGAGGCCGGACAGGCGATAAAAAAGCAGCATGAATATGAGCACAGCGCCGATTCCTATGGTGAAAGCGAACTCGCTCTTGTCCTTTGAGTCCTGCCCGAGAGTAGGGCCCACCGTTCGCGTCTCGATGATATTCACCTTCACCGGGAGCGCGCCGCTGCGCAGGAGTATCGCGAGATTGTGCGCCTCCTCCAGAGTGCGCGAGCCTGTGATGACAGCCTTGCCTCCGAGAATCGGCTCATTGACATTCGGCGCGGTCAGCACCTCCCCGTCGAGCAGTATCGCGATGCGACGCCCCACATTCTCGGTCGTCAGCTTTCCGAATTTCTCCCCGCCCTCGTCGGAAAATTCCAGCGCGACAAGATTCTGCCCCCGCTGGTCTGTCTGCTCCTTCGCGTCCTTGAGGTCAGTGCCGGTCAGCACGGTGTTCCCCGCCTCGTCCTTGAACTCCAGCATAGCGGTCTTGCCGATGACCTGTATCGCCTTGTCGGGGTCATTTATGCCCGGCAGCTCGACAATGACACGCCGCTCTCCCTGACGCTGTATAATCGGCTCGGTCAGCCCCAGCTCGTTGACGCGCTTTTCCATGATGTGCGTCACTCTGTCCATCGCGTCATTGTTGACAGGCGCCTCAGGCGTGTCCTCCGCCTCCAGCACGACATGAGTGCCGCCCTGAAGGTCGAGCCCCTGCCTAATAGAATACGCGAGCGGTGAAACGAACGCAATGAATAGCCCGATTATCACCGCAACGATGACAATGAGCTTAGCAAATTCTCCCTTCCTCAAATCTTTCCTTCCCTTCAAAAAAAAATAAACTGTATTCGCCTTGACAAAAAGACCAAAAAATCTATATCGAGTACGACGCAGAAAGGCTGTCTATCCTCGCCCCCTCGTCGGCGGTTTCCTTCAGACCGAGCACGACGACAGTCATGTCGTCCGCCGCTTCCCCTCCGTCCATCTCCAAGGCGAGGTCAATGATGCTCCTTGCAATGAAGTCAACATCATCGACTGAATTATCCCTCACGATGCTCACGATTTTCTGCGTGTCGATGCGCCTGCCTCCACGCTTCTTTCCCGCCAGCCGGATGCCGTCGGTATACGCCACGGCGATCATATTCGCCTCGTAAGGTATCTCGCATATAAGAGGATTCACATGGCGATTGACTCCTATCGCGCCCGCCTCGTCGTCGTACACCGCCTCGTACTCCTCGGCGCAGATGATGACGGGGGCGCTCGTGTTGCGGCTGACTATGATGCTCTCCGCCTCGCAGTCCACGCCTACTATGGTGAGCTCCGCCGCCATCCTGCGGTCGCTCAAATCATACAGTGCCTCGTGGACGCTCCTCGCCACATCGTCATCGCGGGTGCCGCCCTCGATTAGAGAGCGAGCCTTCCCTATGACGAAGCTCGCGATGCTGTGCGCGGGTGCGCCATTGCCCTGCCCGTCCACCATCACGACCGACACGCCCCCCGTCGGTCTCTCCACGATGTCGCAGCAGTCCCCGCAGGAGCTGAACTCATATTTATTTGCCCTTGCTATTCCGATTTTTATTTCCATAATATTATACGCACTCTATAACTTCATTTTCCGTGATAATCTTCTCCACCGTGCAGTCATTCTCCTCCATCGGGATATGATCCACAAGCTGGCAGCTGTAGGTGAGCCCTATGCGATGCGCGTGCGTCGCCTTCGGCAGATAATCATCGAAAAATCCGCCGCCCATGCCGATGCGGTCGCCCATACGCGTGAACGCTGCCCCCGGCACGAGCACGAGGCTTATCTTCTCCGGGTCAACCACCTCTCGCAAGCCGTCGCCCACGGTCAGTATGCCGAACTTCCCCTCCACGAGATCCACGATTGAGTGAAGCCTGACCGCGACCATATTTCGCTCCTCGTCGACATACGGGAGGCAGACCATTTTCCCCGCGCCCAAAAGATCCGATATGATGGCATTAGTGTGAACCTCCTCCTCCATAGCCGCATAGAGGAAGACGCACTTGGCTGTGAGATACTCGTCCTGATCGAAAAGCTGCTTTTGTATGCGCTTGCTGAAATCATGCCGCTCATCGGCCGTGAGGCTCCTGCGTGCGGCGAGAGCCTCGCGCCTTATGACACGCTTTTCTTCCCTTATATCCATGTCGCTCAATCCTCTTTCTCGCTCTCGTTCTTTTCTTCCGGCTCGTCATCATCGCGCCTCAGGGATATGCCCTGAGAGATATTCGCGTTTACTGATGAGCGTGTCATCTTTATCACGACACCGTCGGCGACCAAAAGATGCACGGTCTTCTCATCAATCTTCACAATCTCGCCGTAGATGCCGCCGACCGTGATGACCTTGTTCCCCTTGTGCAGCGCGGCCAGCATCTCCGCCCTCTTCTGACGCTCCTTGTTCTGCGGCCTGATGAGCAGGAAGTAGAAAAGGACGAACATGATGACAATCGGTCCATACGTGCTGAGCATCGAAAGCATTTCCGAATTCAAAATAAATTCCTCCATTTTTCAAATAGAAATATAATCGCATGTCGAAAGCCAATCGCAACCGTGGCTTCAACAGCCCAATTTGAAATTATACATCATACAATGGGATTTGTCTCCCATTTATTATTTGAAAGAAAAAATATTTTATGAAAATCTCACAAAAATTTTATATATGTTAGTTTTTCGCTAACATGGGGTTAGCATTTTTCTGTATTCCATGAAAAATAAATGAATGATACCATGAGCATGTGGCATTGCGTGGCATTGCGACAATGCTGAAGGGAGGGACATAGTCCATTGTAGCGCAATCAGTATAGATCACGGCTTGCCATTATCTTTTTATCCTTGTAGAAAAGCTCGCTTTGTCGGGCAAATTTAAAAGGAGGGTAATTTATGTCACCAGCAGTATTGTGCCTTGTTATTTTGGCAGTTATTGCATTCTTCTTCATCACGGAGCTGCTTCCACTGGCTGTCACGTCAATGGCAGGAGCTATCGCGGTGGGACTCGCGGGCCTCATCCCGCTGAAGACCGTTTTCTCCGGTCTTTCAAATTCCACGGTCGTCCTGTTCGCAGGAATGTTCGTCGTCGGCGCGGCGATGTTCCACACGGGCGTTGCTCAGAAAATCGGTGAGGCCATCATAAAGATGGTCGGCTCCGGCGAGAGCAGCCTGATGATTGGCGGCATGGGCGCCGGCGCTCTCATGAGCGCGTTCCTTTCCAACACTTCGACGGCGGCATCGCTGCTCCCGGTTATCCTGGGCATCTGCACCGCGGCGAAGACCTCACCTAAGCGTCAGCTCATGCCGATGGCTTTCGGCTGCGGACTCGGCGGCGTCGCTACGCTCGTCGGCACGCCCCCGAATATCCTCGCGTCTGCCGCTCTTGAGCAGGCCGGCATGACAGGCTTCGGCTTCTTCGAGTTCGCATGGATCGGCGTTCCTCTGATTGTCGGCGGTATCGTCTACATGGTTCTCATCGGCAAGCGCTTCATCCCGCAGGGCGAAATCGCGGGCGAGCTTGATGATGAGTCGGCAGCCGAGGCAAAGGCATCGTCGAATGACACGACAAAGCAGATCATCGTCCTCGTCGTATTTGGTATAGCCGTTGTCATGATGGCCGTATTCTCCAAGAAGATCCCGATGCAGGTCACCGCTATCTCCGCGGCTCTCATACTCGTCATTACGAAGTGCCTCACAGAGAAGCAGGCATACGCCGGCATCGACTGGGTCACGATTTTCCTGTTCGCAGGCATGATGCCTGTCGCGACCGCCATGGATAAGTCCGGCGCCGGCAAGCTCATCGCTGACATCGCCGTCGGAGCCATGGGCGGCAGCCCGAGCCCGCTGGTCGTCACCGGCGTTCTCTTCATTCTCTCCTGCGGTCTGACTCAGTTCATGTCCAACACCGCCTCCGCCGCTCTGCTCTGCCCGATCGGCATCCAGATCGCTCAGCAGATTGGCGCTGACCCGCACGCTGTTCTGATGGCCATCGCCGTCGCTGCGTCCTGCGCATTCGGTACGCCTGTCGGCACGCCTCCGAACACGCTCGTTCTCGGTCCCGGCGGATACCACTTCAAAGACTATATCGTCGCTGGCGTTCCTCTTATCGTTGTCAGCTTTGTCATTTCGCTTATCGTTATTCCTATCGTATGGCCGTTCTTCCCTTGACAGGCCAGCAGTTTGATTTCGTTTCTACAAGTATTCTATGAGGTGATATTTAATGGGACATCCGGTTACAACGAATCCGTTCATTATCATGCTCATCAACATGGCGATAGTTTTCTTCGTGCTGATAGCATTGTCGTTCGTCATTCGTTTAGTCCATCTTCTTGACCCAACCGCAAAGAAAAAGGAAGAGCCGAAGGCCGCGCCAGCGCCTAAGGCAGCCCCCGCGGCTGCCCCTGCCGCTGCCGCCGCGCCTAAGGTCGATAACAACGTCAACATTGCTGTCATCGCCGCCGCTGTCGCTGCGTACGGACTCGGCAACAAGATTGTCACGATTCGCCCGATCGAGAACACGAACTGGAAGATCGGCGGCCG